>NZ_FMYP01000051.1 GCF_900096565.1 Williamwhitmania taraxaci | reverse complement strand
CAACGTGGCGTGCCGTTTCGATACCGCTGTCAACAGGATAATGAGAGGCGTGTCAACGAAGTATCTACAGAACTATTCGAATTGGTTTGTCGCGGTAGAAAGGGCAAAGAAGGAGAAATCCTCACCGGAAAAGGTAGGCCGGCAGCTGTTGAAACGCTACCAAGCATGGGATCTATTTACAAACATTGAAGCGCATTACAAGAGTTTCATACAAGCCTACTCAGAGCGCACCTACCGATGTCCAGTGAAACGGTCGTGGAAGTCGCAAAATTGGAATAGTGGAGTAATTCAGGTTAGTGCAGCATTTTAATGCTAACAAAATATTATCAACAACATTTTTTTAGATTACAGCCAAACAATTAAAGTAAAAAATCACAAAAACTTGAAATAATGAAAAATATGAGAATTTTAGTTGCAGCTATCGCACTACTACTTGTAACAAGCCTATCCTTTGGACAAGGTTCTTTAGGTAAGGGAAGATCACAACTCAATGCAGGAGTAGGATTTTCCGGTTGGGGCGTTCCCGTATACATTGGATTCGATTATGGCGTTCATCCCGATATTACTCTCGGAGCAGAATTTTCCTTTCGATCCTACAACGATCGTTATTATGGTAATGATTATAATCACTCTATCATTGGTATTTCCGGTAATGGGAACTACCACTTTAATCGTATTTTAAACATCCCTAGTGCGTTTGACTTTTATGCAGGCCTTAATCTTGGCTTCTATGTGTGGTCGTCTCCTAGCGAATATAAAGGTGATCACACCTCAGGATTAGGCCTTAACGCACAAGTTGGAGGTCGCTACTTTTTCTCCAACAACTTCGGATTGAATCTTGAATTTGGTGGTGGAAGCGCTTTCTCCGGTGGCAAAATAGGTATCACCTATAAGTTCTAGATATTAGAATTCCCTTGTTCATATGTGGCGGTTTCAGAAATGGAACCGCCACATTTTTTTTGCCCTTTATTAGTCCAAATGAAGGTTGGCACAAGCAGTAATCCCATATTCCTCAACTACCGCCTTCGGTTATAGACCTTTTACACTTTGAATCATTCACAAAAAAAGGGTGACTCAACGAATTGAGTCACCCTTTATATTTAAAGAAATAGGGAACGTTACAACCCAAACTCAGCCTTCACCTTGTCTACATAGTCCAACTTCTCCCAAGTGAAGAACTCCACGTTGCGAACAACCTCACGACCGTTAACCATAAACTTAACCGGAGCCACCTTATGATCGCGACCAAAATGACCGTAAGCTGCTGTTTCCTCATATATTGGATTCTTCAGCATCAGCCTATCGATAAGCATACCCGGACGAAGGTCGAATAGTTGGGAAATCTTCTCGGCGATTACTTCATCGGCAAACTTTACGTGAGCCGTTCCGTAGCAATTTACGAATATGCTCACCGGCTGTGCTACCCCAATGGCGTAGGCAACCTGCACAAGCATTTCGTCGGCAACACCTGCGGCCACCATGTTCTTGGCAATATGACGAACAGCATAAGCTGCGGAGCGGTCAACCTTCGAAGGATCTTTTCCCGAGAAAGCACCACCTCCGTGAGCACCCTTACCACCGTAGGTATCCACAATAATCTTACGCCCGGTTAAACCGGTATCGCCGTGTGGGCCGCCAATTACAAACTTGCCAGTTGGATTAACGTGTAGGATGATATTATTGTCGAAATATTTTTGAACCGATGTCTGCATGTGCGCCTTTACCCTAGGAATTAGAATGTTTTGCACATCCTTCTTGATTTGGGCTTGCATCTTCTCATCAGTATCGAACTCATCGTGCTGGGTAGAGATAACGATGGTATGAACACGCTTAATTTTATTGTCGTCGCCATACTCAATGGTAACTTGGCTTTTAGCATCAGGGCGTAGGTAAGTCATCTCCTTTCCTTCGCGGCGAATTTTTGCCAACTCCATAAGCAGAACATGCGATAGCACCACTGAAAGCGGCATATAATCGTCGGTTTCCTTACAGGCATAACCGAACATCATGCCTTGATCGCCTGCACCCTGCTCTTCGGGGGAAGCTTTTACCACCCCACGATTGATATCAACGGACTGCTCGTGAATAGCTGAAATTATTCCGCAGGAATTACCATCGAACTTATACTCGGCCTTAGTGTAGCCAATGCGGTTTACTACTCGGCGCGCCACATCTTGCACATCAACGTAGGCCTCGGCCCTAACCTCACCACTAATAACAATAAGACCAGTAGTGGTAAGCGTTTCGCAAGCAACCTTGCACTCGGGATCTCTTCTCAAGAATTCGTCGAGAATACCGTCCGATATTTGATCCGCAACTTTATCTGGATGCCCCTCCGATACGGACTCAGAAGTAAATAAATATCCCATGGTGGAATAAATTTAAAGGGTTCAACAAAATAGCGGATAGGACTTGATAGAAACACGAAGGCGGGAAAACAAGCGTTTTAGCGTTTTTTTACCGTGGTAGCAAGTAGCAAATCCATCCACAAAAATTATGGTGCAAAGATAATAACTTTTTAAAAAACTATCCTCACTATTTTATTTTCTAGAAAAACTTTGGTTAAAAAGTCTAGCAGTATGTTCAATGGTCTCATTGATTGTTCTAAACTCAATTCCCAGAACATTAATGGCCTTTTGTGCCGAATAGGCAGTAATTCGGTTGGCAGTGCGAGCCAACTCCTTGGTCATAACTGGTTCACCACCAAAGATAAGGCAGCGCAAATACTCGAATCGCCAGCCGAGGCTGAGCAGGAATCGCTTGGCCGCAATCCGCGGTGGTTTTGCACCAATGTTCTTGGCCACAATATCGAAGAATTCCTTGTATAAAATATTATCTCCAACGAGCACATAGCGCTCGCCCGAGATATTTTTCTCGGCAATGGTGAGCATCGCAGTAACCACATCGCGAACATCCACAAAGCCTGTTCCCCCAAGGGTATAGAAGGGTAATCCCCGTTTTACCGCCTTAAAAAAGAAGGGACTTCCACCGTTCCAATCACCCGGGCCAAGAATAACGGCAGGATTTACAATGGCCGCATTTAAGCCCAACTCGATGCCCCGCCACACCTCCATTTCAGAATAAAACTTGCTGATAGCGTAACCATTCTCGCCCTTTACCGAATTCCAAAGACACCCTTCGTCTACAGCACTTCCGTTGTTCGAACTCGTTAGCGAAGCGATGGAACTTACGTGAATCAGGCGTTTACCCAACTCCAACGCGGCATCCACGATGTTGGCAGTAATCTCGGTGTTAACGCGAATCACCTCATCCTTACGAAAGGGGCTAAACGAAACCTGCGCCGCGCAGTGGAACACAATATCGCACTCGGCAACCATACTATGAATAAACTCGGCATCGAGCAACTCCCCCTCAACCCAACTTACTCTATTAGTCAGTTCCTGTGCATTGCTGCTGTAAAAGCTGAGGATTTTCGTGGTTTTGGCAATGCTTTCCCGACTTCGAATAATCGCCGTAACACCATATCCCTTCTCTAAAAGAGAAAAAACAAGGTGACTGCCCAATAGTCCGGTTGCTCCTGTTACGAGTGCCTTTTGCAATTTAAAACGCTTAGAATGATTTAAAGCCCATAAATTCACGTACGTCAGTAAGGGTCTGCCGAGCGCTAATCCTAGCCTTTTCGGCTCCCTCGTCGATAACCTTTTTCAGGTAGGCATCGTTTGCCGAAATCTCCTTGATGCGCTCTCCAATAGGGGCAACAACTTTAATTATATCTTCGGCCAACTGCTTCTTCAGGTCGCCATAGCGAATGCTGCAATCGGCATACTTCTCTTTGTAGAACTTGAGCGTATCTGGTTCAGAAACAACGTTCATCAGGGTGAATATGTTTTGCACCGGCTCCGAAACAGGCGAGTTGGGCACGGTAGGACCGGCATCGGTTACCGCCTTCATCACCTTCTTGCGAATGGCTTCCGGCTCATCGCAAAGGAAAATTCCATTGCCCTCCGATTTACCCATCTTGCCCGAACCATCCAATCCCGGAATTTTTACCAGCTCTTTACCAAAGTTATAGGGAACGGGCTCGGGAAAATACTCAACGTTATACATGGTATTAAAGCGGCGAGCGTACTTGCGCGTCATTTCGAGGTGCTGCTCTTGGTCTTTCCCCACAGGAACCTTCGATGCTCTATGAATCATAATATCGGCGGCCATAAGCACAGGATAGGTGAGCAATCCGGCATTTACGTTCTCGGAATTTTTACGAACCTTATCCTTGAACGAGGCTGTGCGCTCAAGTTCGCCAATGTAGGCGTTCATATTCAGAAGCATATAGAGTTCAGGAATCTCATGAATATCGCTTTGGCGGTAAATAGTGGCCGCCTCAGGATCGAGCCCCGCAGCAAGATATTCCGAGAGCACTGCCTTCACATTTCCATGGAGATTCTCCGGTTTGGGGTGGGTGGTGAGCATGTGAAAATCGGCAATAAAGAAGAAGCACCGATTATGATGCTGCATGTCAATAAAGTTCTTCAGTGCACCAAAATAGTTTCCTAGGTGTAGATTTCCCGTCGACCGAATTCCACTAACAACTGTATCCATGGCAATTATATTATTTCGAATTTTTTATGGCAAAATCAATAGTTCACAAAAATAGCAATAAGGAAGGGAAAATTGGTTAAAAGATAAAAGTTAAAGGATTTTTCCGGCAAATTACGACGTAGGAATAGTTGGCAAGGGATTTCGTGTTTAGTATTTCAAGGCATAACAGCACATTGATTGATGCCGGAGGCATCGCATGTTTATAGAAAGATTGTGTATGTAATTATGCGACCCCAGCTGGGGTCGTATGTTCTTGGGGTTTCTGTGTCTTCCTTTTCATTAGAACGCCTCTGTGAATCTCTGTGTGATTTTTTCTGTGTGTCCTCCGTGGTTAATTTTTTTCATTTCCTCATTGGCACACTGGCACATTGTCTAATTAGCATAGTGCCACATTGCCGCAGCCAAAAGCGCATACCGAAAAAACTTTCCTACGAGCATAAACACGGCAACCTGAAATAGGTTGGCTCGCACAAGTCCTAAGGCAAGGGCAATAAGATCGCCCACCAGCGGCAACCAGCAAAGAATTGCGAACCAAGGACCTCTTTTTGCAATTATTCCCCGCCACTTTTCGGCCTTTGCTTCGTCGACCCCAAAATATTTCGTTAGCGTTTTCCACTTGCCCAGAAAACCGAGCCAATAGGTGGTAAGCCCACCAAGCCAGTTCCCCAGTGTGGCAACAAGCACAAGCATAAAGGGGCTTCCGCCCGCCACCAGTAGATAACCAAACAGAGGCTCACTGCCCATGGGCAGTACAGTGGCCGCTCCAAACGAAACGGCAAAGAGGCTTAAGTAGCTGTAAATGCCTATCATTAATCAAAAAAACGCTCAAAGTTGCCTCTTTTTTCGTCCTCCACCAAACGGCCACTGGGAATTCGCTCTCAATGTATTAACTTTGCCTGCTAAACTCCAAAATAGATGACTTCAACAAGACAAGATAAAGTAGGCCGCGAATTGCAGCGCGACTTGGGCGAAATCCTTCAGCAAGAACAAGGGCTTTTCCCCGGTGTGATGCTCACCGTTACAAGCGTTCGGGTTAGTCCCGACCTTGGCGTGGCCAAGATTTACCTCAGCTTTTTCCCAAGCAAAGACAAGGAGGCTTCGCTCAAAGCAGTGCGGACCCGCACCAAGCAAATTCGCTACGAACTGGGCAAGCGCGTTAAGAATCAACTCCGAATTGTGCCTGCCCTCACCTTCTTTATAGACGACTCGCTCGACTATATCGAAAATATTGAAAATCTTTTAAAACAGTGAAAAGTGAATAATGAAAAGTGAATGGAAAAACCATCACCGTTCATCAAGGCTCAAAACAACAGAATTGCAATGACCTACAATTCACCACTCACAATTCACCACTCACCAATCACAAAATGAAATACATAATCAGCTTTGTTACCCGCTATATTCCACGGCACATACTGCAATTGGTTGCGCACCGAATACTACAAATTTACGGGTTATTCCTCCGAGGCAATAAGTTCGAAGACCCTATTGACGGTACAAAATACCGCAAGTTGCTGCCCTATGGCCGAATAAACAGTCGGCCCAACGCATTAGCACCCAATACCCTTTCGCTGGAACGCCACCGATTACTCTGGCTTTTCTTTAAGCAGAAAACAAACCTGTTTACCGATCCCATTCGGCTGCTTCACGTTGCGCCGGAATACTGCTTTATCAAGCTGTTTAATAACCAACCAAACATAAGCTATGTAACGGGCGACCTTATCTCGCCATTAGCCGACGTTCGCATGGATGTTCGCCACATCCCCTTTCCCGATAACTCCTTTGAGGTTGTTATTTGTAACCACGTTCTTGAGCACGTGGATGAGGATATTAAGTCCATGAGCGAATTTTTCCGTGTTTTAAAACCGGGCGGATGGGGCGTTTTTCAAGTACCCATCGATTTCTCGCTCGATACAACGCTGGAGAATCCCGCCTACAACACCCCAGAACTGCGGGAAAAACACTACTGGCAGCGTGATCACGTGAGGCTTTACGGTCGCGATTACGGAAAAAGACTCGCATCGGTTGGGTTTGAGGTTACTGAAGATTACCTCGTTATGGAACTCGATCCCAAGTTGGCAGCGCGCTACGCCCTACCTATGCAGGAAATTATCTACTACTGCCAAAAGCCTCAATAAGCATGAACTTTCCCCTCTTTGTTGCGCGTCGATACCTGTTTTCGAAAAAATCGCACAATGCCATAAACTGGGTTACCGCCATTTCGGCCATTGGGGTAAGCGTGGGAGCCATGGCCCTTGTGGTAGTTCTCTCGGTATCCAATGGCTTTAACGGAGTGGTGGAGTCGTTATTTAACTCCTTCGACCCCGACCTGAAGGTAGTGCTTGTTGAAGGAAAATCCTTCTCGGCCAATACACCCAATATCAAAGGACTAAAAAACATCCCTGGTATAGCCGATTATGCCGAAGTGGTGGAAGAGAATGCCCTATTCAAATACTCCGATCGCCAGCATGTAGGCATAATGAAAGGCGTTGGCCTCAACTACAGTGGAATGTCGGGTATCGACACCATGCTGGTAGAAGGCGTTTTTAAGTTGAAGCACGGCGACATAAACCTTGCCCTTGTGGGCGAAGGTGTGGCCTACAAACTCGGAGTAGGAATTAACTTTTCCGATCCAATATTTATTTATCTTCCCAAGAGAGGCCAAGGTTACACCCTCAACCCTGCGGAGGAATTCAACAAAGGCTATGTTTACCCATCGGCCATATTTTCCATCCCCCCCGAATTCGACGCAAAGTATATACTTGTTCCCATTGCGCTTGCCCGCAAGCTGCTGGATTACACCGACCAGGTAACCTCGCTCGAAATTAAACTAAAAAAGGGTGCCGATCCTGAGAATGCACAGGAAGAGGTAGGTAAACTGCTTGGGGCTAATTATAAGGTGCTAACCCGATACCAGCAAAATGAAGTACTCTACCGAATAATGAAGTCCGAAAAGGTAGTAGCATTTTTCATACTTGCATTTATTCTACTGGTGGCATCGTTCAACGTAATAATGTCGCTCTCGCTATTAGTTATTGAGAAGAAGCACGATGCGGCAATACTCTCGGGCCTAGGGGCAACGCCCAAGACCATAGAGCGCATCTTCCTTTTGGAGGGATGGCTAATCTCCACCATTGGGGCTACAATAGGTATTCTGCTTGGCCTTGGCATTTGCCTAGCGCAGCAACACTTTAAGTTGCTCAGGCTCTCAGGTAGCGGATCTTTTGTAATTGATGCTTACCCGGTAACTATAATTTGGAGCGATATTGCCATTGTTTTTATAACGGTTTTGATCATTGGCTTTGCTGCAGCAAAAATTCCGATTTTGTTTAGCCGAAAGAAGCTACTCTCCGACGAATCGGTGCAAAATGAACTTCATTAGCGCAATTTGTATTAAACCACCTATTAAGCGACGATGAAAACCTCTTGAGCGACCGAACCCTAACGTGAAAACCAACGTAGAAGCACCAAATACGTTAATTCGTGATTGAAATTGAAAAAAAAAAGAATAAATTCGTTTAATTTTTGATTAACGAGTAAAACGCCGAAAGGCCTGATTTTTCAACGACTTAAGAAAAAACAAATGCTCATACAAGGCTGAACTTGAGTAATTAAATATGTTTTTTCTTAAGTAGTAGTTCAGAACAACAGGGTTTTTTATTAACATTGTAGAAGAAAGTTACTAACAGCCGAAAACAAAGCACCACCATATGAAAAGATTCTCTACCTCTCTCAAGCTTTCGTTTTTTCTTTGTTTCCTGCTCGCCGGAATAGCCAACACAACGGCTCAAACCCTATACTGGGTAAGCGGTAGCGGTAGCTGGAGCGAGCCTTCACACTGGGCGTTTTCGAGCGGCGGCGCTGGAGGTGCAGCGGTGCCAACCCTATCCAACGATGTGGTTTTCGACAAGAAGTCGTTTCCGCAACCTGAGGCTACGGTAACTATTGATGCAGCAGCATACTGCAACAATCTTACCTGGAAAGGAACAGAGAAATTAAATCCCACCCTACAGGGAGATAAAAATACTTCACTAGCAGTAGGAGGATCCTTGCTGCTGCAAGATAAAATCGATAACCGCTTTGATGGAAATATTGTATTTACTGCCAACGGAGAGCAAAAAATTGTTGCGAAAACTCCGATAAAATCTAATTTACTTTTTGCAGGTACAGCTTCCTTCACAGTTGATGAGCAAGCAATCACTCTCGATAAGGTTAAGATTCTCGATGGAAGCGTTACTGCTTCTGGTAAACTCCTTGAAGGATCGAAGCCAAGCAATGTAATTCAAGCATCTGGTGGACCAAAAAGAGTTGTAACAACAATTGTTGCTACAGTTGTTGATGTTAGCTGCTTTGGATTAAGCGATGGTTCTCTGACAATCACCGTTACTGGTGGATCCCCAAATTATACATATCAAATTATCGACCTAAGTGATTTTTCTTATAATTTTACTCAAACACTTCCCGGTACTGTTGCTGTTTTCTCAAACATAAGAGCTGCACAGTATATTATTATCGTTAAAGACGCTAGTGGAATTGCAAAAACAAATTCCTATCTCGTCGAGCAACCAACGGCACTTTCTCTTGTTGCCACCCCAATAAATATAACCTGTTCTGGAGCAAATGACGGAAAGATTACAGCCACAGCAACCGGTGGAACAGCAAACTATACTTACACCCTTAAAAAAGGAGGCGTTGCAGTTGGTTTGCCTCAAACCGTTGCCGGATCTTATACATTTACAGGATTAGTTGCAGGCGTAGACTACTCCGTGGAGATGAACGATGTAAATAGTTGCGGCCCAATAACACAAGGTCCTCTCACTATTATCAATCCAGTTGCCTTAGCTGGTTCTGTTACCGCTCATACCGATATTCTCTGTTTTGGCCAGAGCACTGGCTCAATAACAGCAACAGCAACAGTAGGCACAGGAACTACACCTTACGAGTATAGAATTGACGGCGGTACATATCAAGCCACCGGGACATTCAATGGCCTTGCAGCGGGTAATCATTCCATAAGAATAAGGGATGTTAACGGATGTACTGTCGATTTAGCCCCATACAACTTAACACAACCAGCCATTGCGGTAAGTGGTTCTGTTTCGGCCCAAACAAACGTGAGTTGTAGTGGCGGAAATAACGGATCGGTTACTGTGGCGGGTGCCGGAGGAGCTGGACCTTATCAATACAGTCTCGATGGTGGTGCTTTTCAAGGAAGTGGAATCTTTGCAACTTTGACAGCCAAAGGTTATACGGTTACAGTTAAAGATGTAAATGGATGTACCATAAATGTTCCTGTTACCATAACCCAGCCAACAGCACTTGGTGGTAGCATTTCGGGACAAACAAACGTTAGTTGTAACGGTGGAAATAATGGATCGGTTACCGTTGCCGGATCGGGCGGAACCGTAACTTACCAGTATAGTATAGGTGGAGCATTCCAAGCAAGTGGGACTTTTGGAACATTAACTGCCGGTGCATATACTGTTACCGTGCGCGATGCAAACCTTTGTACCTTTAATGTATTAGTGACCATTACACAACCAACAGCACTTAGTGGTAGCATTTCGGCACAGACCAACGTTTCTTGTAATGGCGGTAACAATGGTTCAGTAACTATTGCCGGATCAGCAGGAACAACACCTTATCAATACAG
The DNA here is from genome assembly GCF_900096565.1 of Williamwhitmania taraxaci. Lineage (NCBI taxonomy): Bacteria > Pseudomonadati > Bacteroidota > Bacteroidia > Bacteroidales > Williamwhitmaniaceae > Williamwhitmania > Williamwhitmania taraxaci. The sequence goes on along the minus strand of NZ_FMYP01000051.1, from coordinate 19,468 downwards.
CCTTAATGGAGGTACCTACCAAGCAAGTGGCACTTTTGGAACATTAACTGCTGGTGCAAATACTGTTACCGTGCGCGATGCAAACCTTTGTACTTTCAATGTTCCGGTAAACATAACCCAACCCGCATCCGCTGTTTCCGTATCTACCTCTTCTCAAGTCAATGTTAGTTGCTTTGGAGGAAACAATGGATCTGTAACCGTGGCAGGTGCTGGAGGAACAGTACCTTATGAATATAGTCTTAATGGTGGCGCATATCAGGTCAGCGGAACATTTGGTACACTTATAGCCGGTTTATACACGGTTACCGTTCGCGATGCAAATTCCTGTACAAGCAATGTTGCCGTAACGATAACTCAACCTGCGTCTGCATTAAGTGGCAGCATTTCGGCACAAATCAACGTTTTGTGTAAAGGAAATAATACAGGTTCAGTTACAGTAGCTGGAGCCGGTGGAACAGCACCTTATCAATATAGTCTAAACGGCGGTGCATTCCAAGGAAGTGGAACATTTGGAACATTAACTGCGGGGGCTTATACAGTTACTGTGCGTGATGTCAAAACTTGTACACAAGATGTTGCGGTTACAATTACCGAACCCGCTACAGGTGTCGCTGGCTCAATCACAAGCCAAACCAACGTTCTTTGCTTTGGGGACAATAGCGGTTCAGTAACCATTACCGGATCGGGTGGAACAAGCCCCTACCAATACAGCCTAAACGGAGGAGCATACCAAGCAAGTGGCACTTATTCTACCTTAACATCTGGACCATACACTATTACAGTAAAGGATGCTAATGGGTGTACTTTTATTGTTCCCGTTACAATTACCCAACCTGCAAATGCACTTACGGGTAGTATCTCATCGCAAACCAACGTCCTCTGTTTTGGAAGTTTGAGTGGATCGGTTACCATTACTGGTGTAAATGGAACATTACCATATCAATATAGTTTTCAAGGAGGAGCCTATGCTGCTACCAATACCTTTACCAACTTGGCAGCCGGCGGTTATACTGTAACCGTAAAGGATGCTAATGGATGTTTGGCTTTGGTACCAATAACGATCACCCAACCAGCATTGGCGCTTTCGGGAACCATAACCGCACAAACTAATGTAAGTTGTAACGGTGGAAATAACGGGACAGTAACCGTAACAGGTGTCGGAGGTACTGCACCATATCAATACAGCCTTGATGGCGGCAGTTATCAGGCTAGTGGGACATTTGGAACCTTAACCGCAGGTAGCTATACTGTTACTGTTAAAGATGCAAACTTATGTACCAATGATGTAGCGATCACTATAACGCAACCAGTTTCTGCTGTTACAGGAAGCATTACAACTCAAACCAACATAAATTGCTTTGGTGGAAACGACGGAGCTGTAACTGTTGCAGGAGCAGGCGGTTCATTGCCTTACCAATACAGTATTAACGGCGGTGCATACCAAGCAAGTGGGACCTTTGGAACACTGACAGCTGGTGCTTATACGATTACTGTAAAAGATGCCAATAGTTGTACATTTGATGTTTCAGTTACCATAATACAGCCAGCAGCATCCCTTACCGGATCAATTACCTCTCAAACCAACCTTACCTGTAATGGTGGCAACGATGGAGCGGTAACCGTTACTGCATCTGGAGGCACAGCACCCTATACCTATAATATAGATGGTGGCACATTTGGTGCTACAGCAACTTTCACCAATCTTGCGGGAACGGCGCACACCGTTATTGTAAAAGATGCAAACGGTTGTACTTTTAACATACCCGTAACACTTACCCAACCGGCGGGCATTAACATTACCTCCGAGGTGGTAGTAAACGTAACCGGATGCTTTGGCAATACCAACGGTAGCATAACTCTAACTGCCAGCGGTGGATCGGGTGCACTTACCTACTCGATTAATGGAGGAACATCATTCCAAGCCACCGGATCGTTCCTAAATATTGGTGCCGGCTCTTATCAAGTGATTGTTAAGGACAGCCAAGGATGTACCAAGAACGGAAGCCTCTTAACTGTTACGCAGCCTACACAAGTAACCTTTACTAATACTACCAAGGACTTAACGTGTAACGGAAGCCTTAACGGTGAAATTCACTTTACTGCTGCTGGAGGTACACCTCCCTATCAATATTCAATACTTGGAGGAACACCTACTTCATGGAAACTTCTCCCCGATTTCACCGGGCTAGCCGCAGGAACATATTCGCTAAAGGTAAAAGATGCCAACGGTTGTACTACCGCAGCTGCCATCGCCAAAATACTACAACCGGCAGCCATTGGCACCGATGGTGGAACTTGGCAAGACGTTACTACCTGTAATGGAGCCAATACCGGATCGATTACCGTGAATGTTACCGGAGGCATTCCACCATTTAGCTTCTCTATCAACGGAGGAACAACCTGGCAACCCACCGGCGTATTCTTAAACCTTTTTGCCGGAACATATAGTGTTATTGTGAAGGACGGAAATGGTTGCACAACAACCGTTGGTCCCAATACCATTAATGAACCTTCTAAAATTAATATAACAGCCGAAATTGTTGACGATGTTACCGTTTGTTGGTATAACACCAACGGCTCCATAGTGGTGCTTGCAACCGGTGGAACAGGCGATCTCCAGTTCTCAATTGACGGTGGAACCACTTGGCAAGCCGATGGATTCTTCAACAACCTTGGCGTAGGAACCTACCAAGTGGCAGTAAAAGATGACAATGGATGTATAAAGAATGGTAGTCTTCTCGTTGTAGCGGGTCCTCCTGCTATAGTGATTGATCCCACAACTTTAGTTACTAACATAACCTGTTCTGGCGCCAACGATGGCAAGGTAAACGTAGTTGCATCAGGAGGTACCGGAACATTATCCTACTCTCTCGATGGAGGTGCTCCTCAAGCTACAGGTGCATTTACAGGCCTATCTGCCGGTAACCACACGGTGGTTGTTTCCGATGGTAACGACTGTGTCATCAATTATGATTTCACCATTACCGAACCTGACGCAATAACATTTACTTCGCAAGCATTTACCAACATTACCTGTAACGGAGCCAACGACGGAACCATTACCATAGTAGTTGCTGGTGGCACTGCTCCTTATCAGTATTCCATCGATGGAGGCTTAACCTTCCCCAATGCTACAGGCATATTCACCGGCTTGGGTGCTGGAAGTTTCACCGTAAACGTTAAGGATGCCAATGGATGTATCTTAATTGGCAACACCTATGTTATTACAAATCCCGCTGCAATCACCATCACCAGTGCAACTTCCAACAACTCTGGTTGTTTTGGAAGCAATAGTGGAACCATTACCGTTGTGGCAGCTGGTGGCTCCGCTCCGCTCTCCTACACCTTAATGAATGGCGCGGTTACCGTTACTACAAACGCTACCGGCGCCTTTACCAACGTAGCCGCAGGAACCTATACTGTAGAGGTTAGCGATGCCAATGGTTGTGGCCCTATTGTTGCCGGTCCATTCACCATTACCGAATCAACACCAATTACCTATACCCTAGCACAAACAGATTTGCTGTGCAACGGCAATCCTACCGGAACAATCACCATTAACATAACAGGTGGTGGCACGGCGCCTTTTACCTATCTCTTCGATCTTGGTGCGGTGATTCCAACTATAACGCCCGACACAAAGACGGCAACGGCAATTAATCTACTAGGAGGCGATCATACCATTACCATTACCGATGCTTCCGGATGCGATAGCACATTTACGGTAACGCTTGTAGAACCTACGTTGCTCACCATTACCCCAACAGGAACGAACCCGCTTTGCAGCTCGGCTCCATGGACAGGTAAGATTACAGCAACCTCAACTGGTGGAACCTTCTCGGGTGCAAATCCGAAACTTTACCAGCTGGTAAGAACAAGTCCAACACCATGGACTAGCGCTTGGACTACTACTCCTTCGTTTACAGCATTGGAGCCGGGCGACTACACCATCACCGTTCAGGACAAGAACGCGTGTGAGGCTTCAGCAAGTCTTACATTGGTGGCTCCACTACCAATTACCATAACAGGAATACCTGTTTCGGTAAACCCAACCTGCACCGATTTAGGTTCAATTACCGTAGCGGCTCAGGGCGGAACTCCACCGTTCAAGTTTACCCTAAGCCCGGGTGGTGCAACCATTACCGATATGGTGCAAGCAGTGTTTACCGGACTGGGTGCCAACACATACACCATTAGCGTTACCGATAAAAATAGCTGCGCTGCTGCTGTTACTGCACCTATTACGCTTACTGCACCATCAACATTAATCATAACAAGTGTAGATGTAGTAAACATAACACCTTGCTTTGGTGGTGCAAATGGTTCACTTAATATTAACGTGGCCGGTGCAACAGGAACAGTACAATACTCCATCGACAATGGATTAACGTGGTTCCCAACTAGCCTGTTCACTGGCTTGTCTGCCGACAACTACCTTGTAAAGGTAAACGACGACAACAACTGTATCACAGGTATTCCTGTTGCAATAACCCAGCCCGATGAACTTATAATCATTGCGGATCCGTTACTACAGGTTCAACCGACTGTTGGGAACTCCGATGGCGAAATTCACGTGACCTACTCCGGTGGAACACCTCCAGTAACCTTTACAATTAGCCCCAACGTAGGTGCACAGCTTACTTCAGGTAACTTCACTGGGCTTCCTGCCGATACCTATACCGTTACCGCCACCGATGCAAACGGATGTAGCGCATCTACAGTTATTGGCCTGAGCGACTTCACGGCAGACATCACTTCAACCGATGTTACCTGTAATGGAATAAACGATGGAACAATAACCATTACCGTTGGCGGAACCATTAACTTTAGTATTACTTGGACTAAAGATGGCTTGCCATACGACGCAGAGATGAATGCAAAATACGATGGTAATGGATACAAAAATCTTGAACCGGGTGTATACGTAGCAACGGTTACCGACAATATTTCACTCAAAGTTATTGTCCTCACTCCAGTAACCATTTCCGAACCAGCTGCAATTATAATTACTAGCGTAACAGTTGGTGCACCTGATATTTGTGCAGGAAAAAACCAAGGTATAATTGCAGTGGAGGCCGATCCGACTGGTGGACCATACGAATACTCTATAGATAACGGAGTAACCTTTGTTCCAACCAATGTATTCTCCAACCTCGCTAGTGGATCATACGATGTAGTTGTTCGTGTAGGTCTTTGTACGGTTGCATGGGGCGCAAATCCAATTGTTCTTGATTTTGGAGCAATACCCGAACCAATAGTGGTTACGCAAGACCCAACCTCTGGTGCTGCAGTAGTTTGTCCTGACGATGAAACAAGCACGCTGGTCTTAACTGTTTCCGGTGGAGTTCCTGCATACACTTACCTTTGGGATGATGGTTCAACCAGTCTGAATCGCACAGGCTTAGGCAAGGGCGACCATACCATAACGGTTACCGATCAAAACAACTGTCAACTAATTTCCACGTTTTCCATTGGTGGGCCTCCTGCTTGGAGCCTTACTGCCGTTTATGATTCTGTGACATGCCGATACATTCCTTATGGGTCTTCACTTTCAACAATGCAGCGCGGTAAGATTACGGTTACGGCAAGTGGTGCTTCACCTGGATATATTTACGATTGGCAACGTATTTCCAATGATGAAGCAACCCTTCCTCCATTCCAGTTTGCAGGAAATGTAGCAAGCGACCTTTATCCGTCTACCTCAAGTTTTGATCAGATATATTACGTTGTTAATGTAACTGATGCAAAAGATTGCAAGCACTCCGAGTCATATACATTACCATATAAAGTACACATCAAAACTCAAATTGTTTCAGCACGAATGTCGAACCTTATTCCTGTAGAGTATTGGGATAGAGACACTGCATGCTATAATGGTCATTTACTTCTTTCACTGGATACTTTACCCGTTCACCGCAATTTTGATAGTGTATTTGGATGGTCATCAACTGAAGACAATTTAGTGGGTATAAATATCACAAACGATTCTATCAATCCAATTTTTAGAGACACCACATATATAAAGGCCGTGGTTACAAAAACGGTAGATGGAGAAACTTGCTTAGATTGGGACACTCTAAAGGTTCACCTATATCCACGATTGGGTGTGAAAATAATAAAGGATGAGAAGTTTGAGAGTGAAAATACAATAGTGTTGCCGGAGAGTGTTAGCTATAATTTCACCTCTACTATAACTGCGGACAACATCCATCCGCTAATATATTCATGGGGCGATTTGGCTAACTATTCACCTTCAATTTTCACTACTTGGGATAATCCAAACCAAACCTCCATAATCATTCCACCAGGTTATCCTCTTGAGAAAATTGATAAGCACTTATATGCAACAATTTATGCAATTGCGCTAGATACCGTTACAAAGTGTATTGATACCTCGGCTGTTAAGGTTAAGGTGCTAAAGAATATCAATATACCTAACGCCTTCTCACCAAACGGAGATGGAATAAACGATACTTGGGCCATTTGGGATATAACTGGAGTTCCAATCAACTTCCTATTCCCCAAGATGGAAGTAGAGGTATTCAACCGCTGGGGTTCTAGGGTATTCTACTCGAGTGGATACAATAAGCCATGGGATGGAAAAGCAATGAATGGCGGCGAATTACCGGTAGGTACTTACTACTTTGTAATTCAATACAATAAGGATGGATACGCTAATGAAGTTGGATCGGTAACCATTTTGAGATAATTAATACCCCGGGGATTTTCCCCGGGCTTTCCTCCTAATTTGGGGAAACACAAAAACGAATAGAGAAACCAAACAGGTTGATATGAAAAAGGCTTACCTGATAATTATTGCGGTACTATTTTCGGGCATATTCTCGACAACTAAGGGACAACAAATTCCTCAGTATTCGCAGTTTATGTTCAACCCTTACATTATCAACCCTGCTGTTGCAGGCACTTACAACTATTTCCAGATTCGGTCCAACAACCGATATCAGTGGATTGGAATCCCCGATGCTCCGCAAACCTATAGCTTGAGCGTTTACGGACCTCATGCCAAGAAGGATATGGGCTTTGGAGGTATGATATTTAGCGATATTACCGGACCCACCAGTCGGTTAGGATTGAATGGATCGTATAGTTACAACATTCGCATGACAGATGATATACGGGTTTCCGGTGGTCTGTTGTTTGGACTGATGCAGTATAAAGTTGACGGAAGTAAGCTCAACTTTGGCGATGCCAATATAAGCAACGACCCGGCACTATTCACCGCCACAAAGTCAACGCTGTCGCCTGATGCTTCCGTTGGACTCTACATGTATTCCTCCTACTTCTATGCCGGTATTTCGGCCATGCAGCTAATGGGTAATAAGGTAAACTTCAACGCCGATGCAGTTGGAGTAAACAAGCTAAAGCAACACTTCATATTGGCAGGGGGTATTAAATACTTACTAAACCGAAACTATGAAGTGGAACCCACACTCCTTCTCAAGTATATGAGTCCTGCTCCGGTTGTGGTAGAGTTGAACGGTAAAATCACTTACCGCAATAAGGTATGGGGAGGCCTTTCCATTCGGTGGAAAGATTCTGCATCGCTCCTTGTTGGTTATATCCACGAAAACAAATATATGTTTGGATACTCTTACGACTACTCGTTTACATCAATAGGCAAGTATAACAGCGGTACCCACGAAATAATGATTGGAGTCCTTTTCGAAAAAATTAAGTAAGTTTGCCCAAAAATACAATGTTACGATCAATTTCTCTATTGCTGATTAGCCTTGCAATCCTTTCCGGATGCGGCAACACAGATATCATTCCAGAAAAAGATATGGTGAAGATCTTGTATAAGATGCACCTTATCGATGGCACCATATCGATGCCAAACTCTTCGGGAACAATGGATCTACCATCGATTGATTCCACTGATTTCTACAGCAAAATGTACGAGTCGTACGGCTTTAGCGCAAAACAGTTTAGCAATAGCTACTACTTCTACCTAGGACGCCCTGATATTCTTGACGGAATCTACAATAAAGTAATTACAAAGCTCGAGGTTGACAACCAGCGCTATGAGGATTCGCTCGCAAAGGAAGCAAAGTTGGTACAATACTGGAATCTATCATCACTTTGGAAAATACGCGGCGAAACCAGCACAGAAAAGATTGAATTCTCAGTTCCAATTTCCAAAAAAGGAATATACACCCTGAAGATGGTGGCCACAATTGGGAAGGATGATCAATCGGCCAATTTAAAGTCTATTATAGGCACAACCACCAACAACGGCACAACCATAGAGGCTCTCGACAATAAACAGGAGGTTCTTCTTAAGAAAAACGGCCTTGCAGAGACCTACAACTTTACAATCACGGTGCCGGACAATAAACCGCTGTTTATCAAGGGCCGCCTACTCAACTATACTGCCGATTCCGCTAAGAAATCGAACCGAAACGTATTCATTCGAAAAATAACCCTCTCGGTACCAGCAGATGCCATAAAGGATGCTACCAAAGAGGTTAAAGTGAAAGTTCGTAAATAAATAATGAGAAAAATATCGGGCTCCTTGGTTTGCCCCGTATCGTCACCGCCAATCAGGCGCGGAGTTATTGTATTGGACTCCGACAACACTGTTGTGGAAGTGCGCGGCCCGCTTGAGAAAGAAGAGGCTAATATTGAATATTATAATGGTATTCTAATTCCCAGCTTTGTAAACGCCCACTGTCATCTCGAACTCTCCCATCTTAAAGGAGTGTTCCCGACACATCTCGGCATGGCAGGCTTCATTGAAACCATAACGGAGAAAAGAGATGCCGATGAATCTTTCATCGACCATGCAATCCAGTCGGCCGATCGCTATATGTTTGACTCGGGCATTAGCCTCGTAGGCGACATTTCGAACGGTGCATCAACTCTTCGGGCTAAAGCGAACAGCAAAATTACCTACCATACCTTTGTGGAGGCGTTTGCATCGGACCGGAATGATGCACAAAAAGTAATTGACGAGAAAAAATTGATTGTAGAAGAGGCGCATAGGTTAAACCTATTGGCATCCATGACGCTGCATGCCCCTTATTCTATTTCGCCTCAACTCGTTTCTGCGTTTGCCAAAGAATTAACTCACACGGATATGATCTCCTTTCACCTCTTCGAGAGTGTGGAGGAAATAGACTATATGGAGAATAATGCTGGGCCGTTGGCTGCGCTCTACAAAAAGCAGTGCCGCAAGGAAAATGCGCTTAGCCAGTGGGGAGTCAACCCTTACTCGAATATTTTTAATGCAATTCCTTCCGAAAACAAAATGCTGGCTATACACAGTGGCCAAATCACGGAAGCCTATCTTGCATTGCTCCAAAATCGATTTAAGGAAACATGGTTCGTGCTTTGTCCAAAGTCGAATCAATATATCCATAACCAATTACCTCCATTTAATTTTTTCCGAAGCAATAGCGAGAAAATCGCCCTCGGAACCGACTCACTTGCCTCCAACAACACGTTGAGTATCCTCGAAGAGATGAAGAGTATTGGTTCAAGTAACAGCAACATCGCATTTGAAGAGATTTTAAGGTGGGCCACCCTAAATGGAGCAAGAGCACTGGGACAAGATTCAGTTTTCGGAAGTTTTGAGGAAAAGAAAAAACCGGGAGTATTGCTGCTCACCGGAATAGATACGATTAATCCAATACTATCGGAAACGACGAAGATACGTCGATTGGTGTAGTGTTACTCAAATAAGAATCTCGCCATAGTAGATGAGCATTACAAATTATCCCCACACTTCATCGGCTTACATACTTAACCCATGAAATCCTACAAAGTGCTCATTATACCAGCCATCGAGAAAAGCTACGATCTCTTTGTTTATCTGTGGATTCCCCTGTTCTAGTCCCTTTCGTATCTGATCCAAGCGGGCCAGAAATTTTTGATGGTGCAAGTGATGTTCTTGGCGCGTAGCCACATCCGCCTTCATTAAGGCAAGTTCCTCGTCGAGAAGCGAGCCTTCTGCATAGTTTGCTAACACATAGAAAACATCGCCGTCAAATCCATTCTCAGTGTTGGCGAGAGATTCAACCTTGGCAACAAGTTCACGGTAGCGCTTAGCATTTATGGTAACCACAGTGCTATAGTCCAATTCTCCTTTGTGTTTTTCGCTTTTTGCCATGGCTGATTGTTTGTCTATAAAAATAGGTCAATGCAGCCCGCCACAAAATGATAATTGTCAACCAACTAAATGACCTTGCAAAGAACTCTTTTTGCAAACGATTTAGGCGCCAACCAAAGAGAATGTTAAATTTGTAAAAAAAAATGTCCACATTTCTCTTCGATAAAATTATTTTTGGCCCGGTAAACAGCCGAAGGCTAGGAGTATCGCTAGGAATAAACCTCTTGCCCACAACCGTGAAGGTATGCAGTTTCAACTGTATTTACTGCGAATGCGGCTGGAATGGCTCTAACAAATCGCACGAAAAGTTGCCAACAAGAGCAGAAGTGGCCCGTACCCTGGAGGCGAAACTTCAGGAAATGATTCTCGCCAATAAGCTCCCCGACGTAATTACCTTTGCCGGAAATGGCGAGCCCACCCTTCACCCCGAATTTGCAGAAATTATCGACGACACCATAGAATTGCGCAACCGGTTTTGTCCCAAAGCAAAAGTTGCCGTTCTTTCGAACGCCACACGAATCGATCGCGACAAAGTGTTTAATGCCCTGCTGAAGGTCGACCAAAACATTCTGAAACTCGATACCGCCTCCGATTCTATCGCTAACGTGCTTAATCAACCAACACAAGCCTATAGTGTTGCCCAAAAAGTAGAGGAGCTGAAACGCTTCAAAGGCAAATTCATCCTACAAACCCTTTTTATTCAGGGAGATTACAACGGAACCACCATCGATAACTCTACCGCCGAAGAGGTTGATAAATGGCTGAAGATAGTGGACCTGCTTAAACCCTCGGAAGTTATGGTCTACACCATCTCCCGCGATACTCCAGCCGAAGGGCTTAGGAAGGTTTCTACTAAACGGCTGAACGAGATAGCCCAACTAGTCGAAAACCTAGGAGTTGCAGTATCGGTTTCGTCCTAACAAGGTAATTTGTTAAAATTACAGTAGAAACCCTATCCGTTTTTTGACATGTATAAGGTTGTCTGAGAAGAGGATCTTACAAGAAATATTTCGCACGAAGAACTCGCGCAGCCAATCCTTAGAAGAAAAAATAACGCTAAGAAAATAGTAAAACCAGAGACACATTGAACCCAAAGACCGCATTCATTTGCCCACTCAGCTGGGGTCTTGGCCATGCAACCCGATGCATTCCGGTTGTGTTGGCGTTAAAAAATGCGGGGTTCATGGTTGTGATTGGAGGCAATGGTCGATCGGGATTACTGCTACAGCAACGCTTTCCTGAGTTAAAATTTATTCCTGCACCATTTCGCGAAATTAAAATCCATGCCGGACTCCCGGCATGGGCCAGCGTAATATTACAACTCCCGGCTATGATCCTTGAATTAACTAAGGAACAGGTGTTTGTAAGGAGTGTGGTGGAAAAGGAAAATGTAAGTGTTATCATCTCCGACAATCGCTACGGACTATATTCTTCGAAGGTAACATCAGTCCTAATCACTCACCAGCTTCGGGTGATGCAACCAACTCTTTTAAAACCATTTCAGCTATTTTCGACTTGGTTAATTAAACGGCTTACGAAACGCTTTTCAGAAATATGGGTTCCCGATTTCAGCGGAAAAGAGAATCTTAGTGGACTTCTCTCCCATGGCGTGGGCCACCAAGATAAGATCCGGTTTATCGGACCCCTTTCCCGTTTTTGCGAAAAGGATAAAGCCAATGCGATAATTCCCAACAAAATTGTAGTAATAATTTCGGGTCCCGATCCGGCACGGCAAACATTTGTAGATCACGTTGTAAAGGAGGCGGTGAAAAGTAATAGGCTAATTACCATAGTAGGTGGTCAGCCGGAAAAAGAAACCGCGCAGAGCGTTGGGCCCGTTACCCTATACTCCCACCTCAACGATGAGTCCTTTGCCTGGGAAGTAACCACTGCCGAATATATCATTGCCAGCGGCGGATACAGCACTATTATGGATTTAGTAAGCCTTGGATGCCGCGCCACGCTCATACCGTTTAAGGGGCAAACCGAACAAGAATACCTTGCTGCTCGGCTTCACAACAACGGGGTTTTTTCAACAGTAAATCACAATAAATTAGACCTTTCCCAAATTACCACTTGGGGTTTATCCAACCGCAAAAACAACCAACCTAAAAATCAATTTGAAAAGGGAGCGGAACTTCAAGATGCCGTTAACGAGTTGTTACTACAGTGCTAATAATCGTTGTGTGGGTGAATCAGAAATGCTAGGTTGTGCCGACTATATAAGGAATACTGCCAGCATGGTAACAAGTCCTACAGCATAACCGGTATAAACCTGCAACGGCGAATGCTCCTGAAGCGTTAAGCGTGAACTACCTACAGCCCCCGAAAGAAACACGGCTAAAAGCAGGAACACATGAACTTCAGCTCTAGGCATAAAATAAAGGGCCAGAATAAATCCCGTAGCGCCTCCCATGCCCACCATGTGTGCACTAATCTTCCAAAAGAATGAAACCGTTAGAGTAATTAATAGGGAAATAGAAGCCGCAACCATAATTAGCTTCAGAACTTCAAGTCCCTTCAGGTTTGTAAGAACAAAAACCGCTGATGAATAAAAGATTAGACTGAACAGGTATGGAATAATTCGTTCCCGGTGGTAGTGCATTTGCACAGAGTTAACCAACTTTAACCAAAAGAGCACCAAAACCATAAACAGCGGAAGCACAAGGGTGCTAACTGCTATGATTAAAAACAACTTCAACTTTAAGCTAAGCGGATAAAAGGACATCAATGTTCCCGAGTTGAACAAGACAAGCATCAGCAAGCAGGGCATTGCAACAGGATGCATTGCAACGGAAATAGTTTTAGCAATAGTCTTATTCACGGTATCGTTCGTTTTCAGGTTAACATCTGGCTTCCAATACTACTTACAACTCCTTGCGAAGCCGCGCAACCGGTATGTCCAGCTGTTCCCGATATTTAGAAACCGTTCGGCGAGCAATCTGGTATCCCTTCTCTTGCAGAATATCCATAAGCGCCTCGTCGGTTAGTGGTCGCTTCTTATCCTCCGCTTCAATACACGTTGAGAGAATCGATTTAATCTCTCTCGAGGAAGCCTCTTCGCCACTATCAGTTTGGAGACCTTCGGAAAAGAAATATTTCAGCGAGAGAATGCCAAAGTGGGTCTGGATGTACTTGCTGTTTACTACCCGCGAAATAGTGGAGATATCGAGCCCGGTTCGCTTGGCAATATCCTTCAGTATCATTGGACGGAGAAAGGTTTCGTCGCCCTCCATAAAATATTCGCGTTGAAAATCGAGAATAGCATTTATGGTAAGCAGAAGCGTGTTTTGGCGCTGCCTCAATGCTTCGATAAACCACTTAGCCGAATCCAACTTCTGCTTTACAAAGGTAAAGGTCTCCTTTTCGTTCTTCGTTAAATCTCCCTTTTTATGCGCAATACTTTCCAGCATTTGAGAGTACTCCCGGCTCAACTTCAGATCGGGTAAGTTGCGTGAGTTCAATGAAAGGGAGAGTTCGCCCTCCTTCACCTCCAGCATAAAATCGGGGGTAATGTGCTGCGCTCCGGCAGAATTTTGATCGCCAAAGGCACTCCCCGGCTTTGGGTTTAGTCGCAAAATCTCGTCCAACGCTTCTTTTAGTTGCTCTTCGCTAATGCTAAGCCGTGTTTGGATTTTCTCGTAATGCTTCTTGGTAAACTCGTCGAAGTGGTATTTTAGTATTTTTCGCGCCAGCCCTATCTCGGGATGATTCAGATCCTTCGATTCAATTTGCAGAAGGAGGCACTCTTGCAAATCACGAGCACCCACTCCAATTGGATCGAAATCGTGAATAACGTAAAGCATCTCTTCCAGCTCATCGTCGGTGGTTTCGACGTTAAGTGCAAAGGCGATATCGTCGGCAACCGCCGAGAGCTTACGCCGAATATAACCATCGTCGTCGATGCTACCAATGAGGTAGCGCCCCAGCAATTGTTGACGTTCATTTAGGTTCCGCAACCCAAGTTGTGTTTCGAGGTATTCATGAAACGACACCCCTCCCGAAAAGGGTATGTCGTCATGCTTATCATCTTTGGAGTAGTTGTTGGCCACCAATTTGTAAGAGGGAGCATCCTCGTCGTTGAGATAATCCTCAAGAGTAAACTCATCGTCGTTCTTATCGACCGAATCCTCGGTAAGCTCCTCTTCGCCATCATCCTGATAATCGTCGTCGTGTCCCTCTTCAAGAATAGGGTTCTCTTCGAGTTCCTTTTTAATGCGTTGCTCAAGCAGCAAAGTAGGAAGTTCCAGCAACTTGATCGTTTGGATCTGTTGCGGGGAAAGCTTCTGAAGTAATTTCTGCTGTAATCGTTGCCTAAGCTCAACCATTGGTAGCGAACATTAAAATTCGGCGTTTTTAGGTGTTCTTGGGAAAGGAATAACGTCGCGGATATTGGCCATTCCTGTTACGAAAAGAACCAATCGTTCAAAACCTAAGCCAAAACCACTATGTGGTGCAGTTCCAAACTTACGGGTTTCTAAATACCACCAAACATCCTTCTCGTGAATTCCCATCTCGCGAATACGGCCAAGTAGTTTGTCGTAGTTTTCCTCCCTTTGCGATCCACCAATAATTTCGCCAATGCGGGGGAATAGTACGTCCATGGCGCGAACGGTTTTGCCGTCTTCGTTTTGCTTCATGTAGAAAGCCTTGATATCGCGTGGGTAATCGGTGAGAATAACAGGACGTTTGAAGTGCTTCTCAACGAGGTAGCGCTCATGCTCGCTTTGGAGATCGAGTCCCCAACTTACGGGATACTCAAATTTTTGACCCGAAGCTATTAATATCTCAATAGCTGTGGTGTATGGTAGTCGCTCAAACGAACTTTCTGCAACAAACTTCAACCGATCAATAAGTTCGGCATCGTACATCTTGGTTAGAAATTCCAAGTCCTCCATGCAGTTGTCGAGGGCATATCTTACCAAGTATTTCAAGAAGTCCTCGGCAAGGTCCATATTATCCTTGATGTCGAAGAATGCCATCTCCGGTTCAATCATCCAAAACTCGGCAAGGTGACGAGGTGTGTTGGAGTTCTCGGCCCGAAATGTTGGGCCAAAGGTGTAAACTTCCGAAAGAGCCAAAGCACCCAATTCGCCCTCGAGTTGACCCGAAACGGTTAGGTTGGTCGCCTTACCAAAGAAATCCTGGGCAAAGTCAATGCTACCCTCCTCTGTTTTGGGAAGATTATTTAAATCGAGCGTGGTAACCTGAAACATAGCACCAGCACCCTCAGCATCCGAACCAGTAATAATTGGTGCATGGAGATAGAAAAAACCCTTGTCGTTAAAGTATTTGTGAATACCGTAAGCCATGGCATGACGAATGCGAAGCACTGCGCCAAAGGTATTGGTACGTGGACGAAGGTGAGCAATTTCCCTTAAGAACTCAAGGCTATGTCCTTTCTTCTGAAGCGGATAGGTGTCGGCATCGGCAGTTCCGTAAACCTCAATCTCCTTAGCGTGAATCTCAACGGGCTGGCCCGAAGCCGGTGACTCCACCAACGTTCCCGAAACACGAATGCACGAGCCGGTGGTTACCAACTTTAAAACCTCTTCCGAATACTCTTCAGGATTTGCAACAACCTGGATATTTGAAATGGTAGAACCATCATTTAGGGCAATGAAAACAACACTCTTGTTCCCTCTCTTCGTTCTTACCCATCCCTTTACCACAAAGTCGCTTCCCAATTCTTTGGAAGCAAGCAATTCCTTGACTTTAGTTCTACCTGGTGTTTGCATAAAAATGTTCATTTCTGATTATCTCCACAAAAATACAATTTTTGGTGGTAGTTGGTTCTATTCTACGAAATCGCTGCAAATATTCCACCATTTCACTACAGATTACTCGTCGCCACCCAAAAGCAAGTCAACTTTACATCGCATAATTCCCATTCGCGCTAAACAGATTTCCCTACAGCACATTTTCAAATCAATTAATTTCAAATCATCAAATTATACTAATTTCCTCAACCTAAACTTCACCGTTATCTTTTCTTCGTTTCTTACCACCGTAAGCTTAATCTTCTTTCCCTCTTTGCTCTTCAGCAACTCAGTAATATCCATCAGCGGTTTTCCGCTAGGAGTCCTCTTATATATCAGACATTCAGGCTACCGCCGTCTCACCTCGTCAAACTGGCTATTGTGTTAATGTCATATTTGGCATTACAAAGAATATTTTAAGGCTATAACCTTAAAATAAATTTGCATTTATCAGGTTATAGCCTTAATATTCTTGTGAACGGTCGTCTTCATCCTATTGAACTACTATTCTTCACCTTTCAACTCCTTGCTATTAAGTTTTTTGGCGTTTAATTTGGATACAACCTTTTTTCCTGTTGTGCTTTCGAGCTTTATCCGAGCGGCTCTGGCAACATTTCCACCTTCACGAGCAACCGCTTTGTTCTCCAAGAAGGTTTTGGGCTCTTTCCCCTTCGATATTTCTGTGGTTGATGCTTCGGCCAACATATTCAATACCAACTCAAGGTTGGTCATGTGATCACGAAGATTTTCCTTCCGCAAACTCTTGTATTCCTTATACTGTTTTGTTGTAAAACCACTCCACGCGTTAGTTATTTCATCCGTTAAAATGGCAAACTCTCCTCCCTTTTTAATCCCTCTATTTTCCCACTCGTCGGTAAGCTCTTTGCGGATTTCGATACTTTTGAGCCGCTGATTTATCCACTCTTTAGTGTATCCTTTGCGCAGATATGTTTCCATTAAACGATCGATACCAATTTCAGGATCTTCAACTTCATCGATACGCTCACGTCCAACTCGAGCTAACCATAACTTAAACGGTTCAGCCTTAGGCGACGGAACACTTTGTATAAGCCTAAATAGCTGCTCGGTGTCGGCTACATCAGTTAACCTCATTTTACCATCGGGGGCAGGCATCTTCAACCCGTGACAATTCGTCACGGTTTCATTTCCTTCCACCTTGAGTCTTTGTTTTAGTTTGCGCCAATAGGCTTGCGGGTCCACACTTTCCGATAGTACGCCAACCACATCAACAATTGAGAAATACCACTTTTCCTGATCATCGTCCCAATGCGTACGTATTTTTCTATCGTTGAAGAGCTTAATCGCAGTATCTTTTGTCATGGGATTCCATTATTATCAAGTAAAGATAGTTATTTTAAGACCTATTTAACCTTCCACTCCTTCCAGCTATCGCCCACATCGGATCCACCAACCACTTGCGGCGTTTGTTGCTTTTTATTTACCACCAAAGAGTTTATGGAGACCTCCTTTCGAAGATACTCATCCGGCTCGGCATAGGTGCAGTCGCCCTTAGTTTGCTGTAGCTTCTTTAGCAGATAGTAGGTAAAGATTCCATGCTTCATCTCCTTGTATCCAGCCTACGACTCATCGCAACAGCTGGAGGTAAACACCACCAAGTTGCTGCCAACCAACTCCTCCTTTGGCCGCACCTTTACTCCCCGAAACGCCACCACTAAAGCAAGCATCAATAAAGGCCGTGACCCGCTTGGACGGGTTTTCGGTTAACTTCCTATATACGTCGGCCATTTTAACGGCGAAGGAGAGGTCCGTGCCGTTCACATCAACCGGAATCAGGAGGGGTTCTTTGGTTTGCTCATCGGGTAGGCCGTGCCCTGCATAGTAGAATATAAGCTCGGCCTTACCATCACAGGCCTGGGCAATTTTCGAAATCAAATCGAGGTTTTGCATCATCCGCGATTGATTATTCAATGCTTGGATCTCGGCTTCGCTCAACACCCGGTTATACACCCGAATGTCGTCGAGCAGTATGTCTTTGTTCAAATTATCGGACCAGCTCGATTTCCCAATGTAGCACATCGTGCGAAGTTCAGGCAACGGAGTCAAGCCATTACGGCTATTCAGCCACAGCTTACCGTCCTTGCAAAACTCTACGTGACTGTTTTTTAGGGTGATGCAAAGAAACACCCATCAGTTGGACTCCATGCCGGTTTCGGACACAATGTTGTTGCACCCACTACTATTGCATAGGCTTAGGCAGGGCTTGTCGGTATCCTCAAATGCAGCAGATATGGCCACGTTGTTGGTCCACTGACCTGACCCAAACTCAATTATGCGCCCCCAGCTGCTAAACTGCTTTACGTTTACCCAAAGGGGTATGGTAAAGTTGCCATAGATGCATACGTTTGGTGGGAGTTCAATGTAGGTGGAATCACAAAACTGGTAAGCGCTGCCGGAATTGTTGAACCTATCGGCCGTGAGGGTTGCACCCCGAACCACTCCGTGGTTCCCGTTGCCGCTCTCGTCGTTGGCGTTTCCGTTGAATGGGTAGTAAGCCACCAACCCTCCGGCTAGATCGACTGGTTGAGCAAGAGAAGAAATGCTAGAGAGCAGGAGTGCGAGCAGACCAATTGTTCTCATATGCATATGGTTTATGTCAGTATTCAATTATGTAAAGTTAATAGCAAACTGATCAATATTTGTTTAACTATTTCAAAATAACGTTTAACCAAACTTACAACTAATTTCAATTTGGGACAAGTAGTTGAAAAGAAGAAGGCCGCATCAGCTGCAGCCCTCTTTTTACAATATATCTTTAACCGGAGAGATACTCCAACTCCCAGTCGAATCCATCCTTTTTATCCTTTACCACAATACCCAGCTTCAGCAACTCGTCGCGAATCTTGTCCGATTGGGCAAAGTCCTTATTCTTCTTGGCATCCATACGGAAGTTGAGAAGCAACTCCACCAGAAATGTGTGATTAATGCAACTATTCCATAAAATTATGTAACACCCCTCTATATATAGAAAGCCACCTTTGTGATATGATTTTTTACTTACAAAATAGATTAATACAAAAGTTAGATTAATGAATTTTTTTTGTATCCTATTAATAATCAAACCATATAATGCAATATTATGAGAGCAATAAAAAACACAAATCCGAAAGAAGCCCAAATCTATCTAATTGGTAGTGGAATATCGTCACTTGCAAGTGCGGTTTACTTGGAAAAAGATGCCGGTGTTCCAGGTGCCAACATTCATATATTACCTTATATCCGCAACATAAAAGCATAAAATAATCGGGAACCCCTGTAATAATAATCATCACAAGGCTTTCCCGATTAAAATATTTTCACCTACTTAGGTGAAAACTAGATAAAACGGTCGAAGTTGTGCCACCCATTTCGGTTCAAGTTGTGCCAGGCGTTTCGGTCGAAGTTGTGCCACTTTTTTAGGTGCATTTAGGCTATTGTTTCGGTCGAAGTTGCGCCACCCGTTTCGACGCAAATTGCGCCATTGAGCCATTGAAAGGAATGATTTCTATCTTATCGCTGAAACTTAAATCAGGGATATGGCCGCAAAGAAGATAGATATCAT
>NZ_FMYP01000050.1 GCF_900096565.1 Williamwhitmania taraxaci | reverse complement strand
TACAACATCGGGGTGAAACCTTCGGGGAGTAGCCCCTTATTTTTATTCAACTAACGTTTCAACTGGAATCTTTTTGTCGGACAGTAGTGATAAAATAACTAAAGGCACTTGGATGCACAAGTGTATTTCTGATGCAGCAAACAAATGTATTGGCATAGACATAAACGAGGCAGGCATTGACTTGTTGAAAGAGAAATATGCATATCAGAACGTTTATTATAACGATCTGCTGAACCAAAATTTATTACCAGAGATTATTTCATCCAGCTGGGATATTATTTTTCTGGGTGAAATTTTAGAGCACGTAAACAATCCAGTATTGTTTTTACAGAGTATTCATCAGAAGTATGGCCCTTATATAAAAAGTATTGTTATTACTGTGCCTAACGCGTTTAGGTCTGAGAATTTTATTGGAGCAATTAAGAATCGCGAGGTTATTAATAGTGATCATCGTTACTGGTTTACACCATATACCTTGTCTAAGATACTGGTTTTGGCTGGGTTTAAAAACCCTAAATTGTCATTAGTTTCATCTATGCCAATTACAGACAGGGGCCCTTTACATCGCTTTCTATTGAGAAAAAAACCAATGTTTAGAGACACACTTTTAGTGGAAGCTTGTTTTTTTGATTAGCAATCAACCCAACCCTGGGCCTGCAACTCAATATCCCTTCCATCGGGAGTAACGAGAAATGCTCCGGTTGAGGCGCCCGTTATGTGACCAATCACATCGACTCCCGAAAGCCCATGGATTTTCTCAACGTCTTCTTGGCGAATGGTAAAGAGCATCTCGTAATCTTCGCCCCCATTAAGCGCTGCAGTTACCGCATCAAAATTGAGCTCCTCACAAACCTTAAAGGTTTCGGCAGCAATAGGTATCTTTTCCAAATAAACCCGACAGCCCACACCACTTTCCTTGCATATATGTCGCAACTCCGATGACAGTCCATCCGATATATCTATCATTGAGGTTGGCTTTATACCGGCCTCCTTAAGCATTTCTATTGTTCCCACGCGTGCCTCAGGCTTTAAAATACGCTTCAACACGTAATCATATCCTTCCAGTTGAGGTTGTTCCAACCCAGTTTGCTGAAAAACTTGCTTTTCCCGTTCGAGGATTTGAAGGCCCATAAGGGCGGCACCGAGGTCTCCCGAAAGGCAGATAAGATCATTTACTTGGGCTCCTGAGCGGTATGTTATCGATTCCTTTGGCGCTTCGCCTATAGCTGTGATGCTTATTGTCAAGCCCGTCAAAGAGGCGGAAGTGTCCCCTCCTACCATATCTACACCGTAATGCTCACAAGCCATTTGAATCCCGGCATAGAGTTCATCGAGGTCTTCGACGGCTAACTTGGCCGAAACCCCAATAGAAACAGTAATTTGAGTTGGAGTGGCATTCATAGCATACACATCCGAAAGGTTTACCACCACTGCCTTATACCCAAGGTGCTGAAGCGGAGTATAGGTTAGGTCGAAGTGAATTCCTTCTAGGAGCAGATCGGTAGTAACTACCATTAACTTCTCACCAACGGCAATTACAGCAGCATCATCTCCCACACCCTTCATCGTCGATTTCTGTAAAGATTTAAAACCCTTGGTTAGGTGCTCAATAAGACCAAATTCTCCCAGTGTCGAAATCTCCGTTCTCTTTCTCTTCTCTGCCATGAATTTTTTTTGCAAAGATAAGGGTTTGGACGGGAAATCTGGTTGGCTCCATTTATTTGTATTTACACAGAGGT
This sequence comes from Williamwhitmania taraxaci, assembly GCF_900096565.1. Lineage (NCBI taxonomy): Bacteria > Pseudomonadati > Bacteroidota > Bacteroidia > Bacteroidales > Williamwhitmaniaceae > Williamwhitmania > Williamwhitmania taraxaci. The sequence goes on along the minus strand of NZ_FMYP01000050.1, from coordinate 28,055 downwards.
GATTTTTTACGGTTTCTCCGTATTTGGCTTGGGATTACACTTTGGCCTCTCTCCTCCATTTTATTGTCTACCTAAATGGTGCCATTTATGTTGGTGTTTTTTTCAACCTCTATCTATTAAAAAATAAAATTGCTGCTATCTTTGTCCCGTTAATTTAGATTAAATATAGCGAAGGATAAAAATGAGCACAACGGTGTAAACTTATACTGCTAACCATTGTTATCCTTTGCACACAATTGATTTACGCATTTGAGGTATGGCAAATGAACAGGATAAAATCCTTAACGAGGTAACTGAAAGCGATTACAAATACGGATTTGTTACTGATATTGAGAATGAAACGATTGCAAAAGGGCTTAGCGAAGATGTAGTTCGAATAATCTCCGGTAAGAAGGGTGAGCCTGAATGGCTGCTCGACTTTAGGCTCAAGGCATACCGCCACTGGCTTACCATGAAGATGCCGGAGTGGGCCAACTTAACAATTCCGGAAATCGACTATCAGGAGGTAATATACTATTCAGCCCCTAAGCAAAAGGCCTCGCTGGCAAGTTTAGACGAGGTTGATCCCGAACTTATTGAAACATTCAACAAGCTGGGCATTCCACTCGAAGAGCAAAAGCATCTCACCGGCGTTGCAGTAGATGCGGTTATGGATAGTATTTCCGTAAAAACCACCTTCCGCGAGGCACTTGCTGAAAAGGGAATTATTTTCTGCTCATTTAGCGAAGCAGTGAGGGAATTCCCCGACTTGGTCAAGAAATACATGGGCTCAGTGGTACCATACTCCGATAACTTTTTTGCAACGCTCAACTCTGCCGTTTTTAGCGACGGATCATTCTGCTATATTCCAAAGGGAGTTCGCTGCCCAATGGAACTGTCTACCTACTTCCGCATAAATGCCGAAAACACAGGACAATTTGAGCGCACACTCATTATTGCTGAAGAGGGAGCATACGTCAGCTACCTAGAAGGATGCACCGCTCCTAGACGCGATACAAACCAACTCCATGCAGCCATCGTAGAAATTGTGGTCATGAAGGATGCAGAGGTAAAATACTCCACCGTTCAGAACTGGTATCCCGGTGATAAAAACGGTAAAGGTGGAATTTACAATTTTGTAACCAAGCGTGGCATCTGCAAGGGCGATAATGCAAAACTTTCGTGGACACAGGTAGAAACCGGCTCGGCGATAACATGGAAATATCCCAGCTGTATTCTCAAGGGTGACAATACCTACGCCGAGTTTTACTCGGTAGCCGTTACCAATAATTACCAGCAAGCCGATACCGGCACTAAGATGATTCATATTGGCAAAAACTCCAAGAGCCGCGTAGTATCCAAAGGTATATCTGCCGGTTTTAGCCAAAACAGCTATCGTGGATTGGTAAAGGTTCTCAAGAATGCCGAAAATGTTAGAAACTTCTCTCAGTGCGACTCGCTCTTGCTTGGCGATAAGTGCGGTGCCCATACATTCCCTTACATTGAAGTGGAGAACAAAAGTTCAGTGGTGGAGCACGAGGCTACTACCTCCAAAATTGGAGAGGACCAAATATTCTACTGCAACCAACGCGGAATCTCCACTGAAGATGCCATAGGGTTAATTGTAAACGGATATGCCAAGGAGGTTCTAAACCAACTCCCGATGGAGTTTGCCGTAGAAGCCCAAAAGTTGCTACAAATTAGCTTGGAGGGAAGTGTAGGATAGAGGAAGTTAGATGCAGTTATTTCAGAAGTATACGAAGTTAGAGGAATAGCAATGGATGAACTAAATCGAAAGACAAAGAGTTTTGAAGATTTACTTGTTTGGCAAAAAGCACATTCTTTTGTATTGAAAGCTTATGAGATAACATCCAACAATCCTAAACAAGAACAATTTGGCTTAACATCTCAGTTTAGAAGAGCGTCCATTTCAATCCCTGCAAATATTGCAGAAGGGTATAAAAAGAAAGGCAGACTGGACAAGTTGAGATTTTATAATATTGCTCAGGGTTCAATTGAAGAGTGTCGTTATTACATCATTCTTTCAAAAGACCTCAATTATATTGATGATAAAACAGCAAAGGAGGCAACAAGTGCGTTAATCGAGGTTAGTTATTTGCTTAACAACTACTGTAAGGCAATTTCACAGAACAGTTAGGGTATTCTAACTTCTGAAATAACTTCTGAAATAACTCCTTTTAGTTCCTTTTTAAACCTTTTTTGAAATGCTTACAATCAAAAACCTTCACGCCAACATTAACGGCAAGGAAATCTTAAAGGGAATCAATCTCGAGGTTAAGGCCGGAGAGGTTCACGCGATAATGGGCCCAAACGGTTCGGGAAAAAGCACGCTAGCATCAGTTCTCGCTGGGCGCGAAGTGTTTGAAGTCACCGCTGGTGACGTTACTTTCAATGGAAAGAATTTACTAGAGATGGCCCCAGAGAATCGCTCTCGCGAAGGTATTTTTCTTGGATTCCAATATCCTGTTGAGATCCCGGGCGTGAGCATGGTAAACTTTATGCGCGCTGCGCTCAACGAGCACCGCAAGTATAAAGGACTTGAGCCTCTTTCGGCCTCAGAGTTTCTGAAAACGATGCGCCAGAAAAGCCAAATCGTAGAGATCGACTCCAAGCTCACCAATCGCGCCGTAAACGAAGGTTTTTCCGGTGGAGAGAAAAAGAAAAACGAAATTTTCCAGATGGCGCTCCTCGAGCCCATGCTTTCAATACTGGACGAAACCGATTCCGGCCTCGACATTGACGCATTGCGCATTGTGGCTACCGGCGTTACCAAACTCAAGACTTCGGAAAATGCAACAATTGTAATTACGCACTATCAACGTTTGCTCGACTATATCGTACCAGACTATGTTCACATTCTCTACAACGGACGGATTGTGAAATCGGCTGGAAAAGAGCTTGCTCTCGAACTCGAAGAGAAGGGCTACGACTGGATTAAGAACGGGGATGAGTAACCCACTGTAAAACCGTAAGGGTTATGACTGGAAAAGTATCAGAAAATAAAATTACCGCCGATTTTGTCAATCTCTACCTAGCAAATCTCGATATGCTCAAGGAGGGAATGCCAGAGTTTATGAATGCGGCACGCACCGACGCCATTGAAAGTTTCAACATCATTGGACTACCAGGAAGAAAGTCGGAAAAGTATAAATACACCAACATCTCTAGTCTTTTCGAGAAAGAGTATGAGAAGTATTTTGCCCCAAAAAAAATAGAGTTTAGCGTCGAGGATATTTTCAAATGCGACGTACCTTCGCTCGATACCGACACTCTCCTTGTTGTAAATGGCTTTTACTTTGGACTGAACAAACTTGAGGTCCTTCCCAATGGTGTTATCATGGGAAGTTTGGCCGAGGCGGCTATCCAATATCCTGAAATTGTAAAGAAACACTACGGTAAATACGCCGATGTTTCCGACGAAGGTCTGGTTGCCCTAAATACGGCGTTCGCTCAAGATGGCATATTTCTTTACGTACCGCGCTCTGTGGCTATTGAAAAACCAATCCAGATTATTAACATATTGATTTCGGATGAGGCAATATTGGTGCAGCCACGCAATATGATAATTCTGGAAGAAAATAGCCAAGTCAAATTGGTTGTTTGCGACCATACGCTTAGTCCACAGAATTTTCTCACCAATGCAGCCACAGAAATTTATGCAGGGGTGGGCTCCAACTTGGAATACATCCGAATGCAGAATGAACACAATGGCTCCAACCACTTGATGAATATTTACATACAACAAGAGGCAAAAAGCGTTGTAAACACGAACACAATTGCTCTGCACGGAGGAATTATCCGAAACAATATAAATGTAAAATTCAACGGCGAAGGAGGCGAAAATCACATCTATGGACTTTCGCTCGTCGATAAAACTCAACATGTAGACAACTACTCCTTTGTCGATCATGCAGTACCGAATTGCACGAGCAACGAACTCTTCAAGAATATTATTGACGACATGGGAACGGCAGCCTTCAATGGCCGTATTCTGGTTCGACCAAATGCTCAAAAAACGCTGGCCTTTCAATCGAATAACAACCTGTTGCTCACCGACGATGCTCGCATGTATACCAAGCCGCAACTGGAGATTTATGCCGACGATGTAAAGTGTAGCCATGGTGCCACCGTAGGACAAATGGACGAAGAGGCGTTATTTTATATGAGGACAAGAGGAATTGGCATGCGGGAAGCTCGCTTGCTACAAATGTTCGGCTTTGCCCACGACGTAATTCAGAAGATATCGATCGAACCGCTGCGCGAACGGGTAGACGAGTTAGTCGATAAGCGTTTAAAAGGAGAACTAGCCCGCTGTAACACTTGTGCCATGCACTGTTGCTAGCCAATAGTATGATATAATTTTGAAGTAAAAATATAGCAATGTCACTAGACATAAATAAGGTCCGGGCCGATTTTCCCATTCTGAGTCGAACAATTCATGGTAAGCCACTGGTTTACCTCGACAATGGGGCAACTGCTCAAAAGCCGCTACGCGTGCTCGATGCACTTGACAAAATGCATCGCGAGCTAAATGCAAACATTCACAGGGGTGCCCACTTTTTGAGCGAACAGTCGACCGAAAAGTATGAGGATGCTCGTGAAGTAATTCGTGGCTTCATTAATGCAGAATCGACCCGCGAAATTGTTTTTACAGCAGGAACTACCGCAGCCATTAATCTAGTAGCCTTTAGCTTTGGCGAAAAGTTTGTGAAAGCAGGCGACGAAGTAGTTGTTTCTGAAATGGAGCACCACTCCAACATTGTGCCCTGGCAGCTAATGTGTGAGCGCAAGGGTGCTACCCTCAAGGTTCTTCCCTTTGACGATAATGGTGTGCTTCGGATAGACCTTTTGCCCGACTTGCTAACCGAAAAGGTGCGTATTTTAGCCGTAACCCAAGCGTCAAACTCCCTTGGAACAATCAACCCAATAAAGGAGATTGTTGCACTTGCACACAGCCGAAATATCCCAGTGCTTATTGATGGAGCCCAAGGTATTCACCACATAGGAGTGGACGTTAAAGATATCGATTGTGATTTCTATGCTTTTTCAGGTCACAAAATATATGGACCAACAGGAATTGGCGTGCTTTACGGCAAGGAGAAGTGGCTCGAGCAGTTACCACCATACCAAGGCGGAGGCGACATGATTGCTACAGTTACCTTTGCTAAAACAACTTATGCCGATTTACCACTAAAGTTTGAAGCAGGAACGGCCAACTACATTGGAGCAGTTGGGCTGGCAGAAGCTATTAGATACATGCAATCCATAGGTATTGATGCAATTGCCGAACATGAGGAAGAGTTGCTAAAGTATGCCACTGAGCGTTTACTATCAATTCCAGGCTTAAAAATATATGGCACTGCGCCACACAAGGTAAGTTTAATATCGTTCCTTCTCAATAACATTCACCCTTACGACACTGGAATGATTCTGGATAAGTTGGGAATTGCCGTGCGCACCGGAACTCATTGTACCGAGCCAGTAATGCAGCACTTTGGAATCTCTGGCACTGTTCGGGTATCGTTTGGCTTATACAATACTACTGAAGAAATAGACAGGCTTTATGACGCCCTTTTGAGAGTAAAGCAAATGTTTGAATAGTAAAAGGCATACATGATGACACTGGAAGAAATTCAGGAAGAAATTATTGACGAGTTTAGCGTCTTTGACGAGTGGATGGACCGCTACGGCTATTTAATTGAATTAGGAAAAAGCGTCCCCGCCATTGATGTAAAATTCAAAACCGACCAGTACGTAATAAAAGGCTGTCAGAGTCGAGTGTGGGTTAACGCCGAACTAAAGGATGGAAAGATTTACTTTACAGCCGATAGCGACGCCATCATCACCAAGGGAATAATTGCCCTGCTAATACGCGTACTCTCGGACCGTAGCCCTGAAGAGATTTTGGCTGCCGACCTGCATTTTATCGACAGCATTGGGCTAAAGGAAAATCTCTCGCCAACTAGAGCCAACGGGTTGGTTGCCATGATCAAGCAGATGAAACTTTTTGCACTAGCATATAAATCAAAACTAAACAGCTAAACAATGGAACTGCGCGCTATCCCCGATATTGAAATGGATATTGTTCAGGTGCTCAAAAATACTTTCGACCCTGAAATTCCTGTGAACGTATATGACCTTGGTCTTATTTACGAAATCAACGTAGATGAAAAGCGCAAGGTTGAGGTAATAATGACACTTACAGCACCCAACTGCCCCATGGCAGACCAGATGTTGATGGAGATAAACGAAAAGGTGGGGGCCGTAAACGGCGTTACCGATGTAGTAATGAACCTCACCTTCGACCCACCGTGGGACAAAAGCATGATGAGCGAAGAGGCGATGCTCGAGTTGGGGTTTTTGTAGATGAGTTAATACTGTTAGTTAGTTTTTACAACCAACTATTGATTGGGGGAATAAAATTATTACTTTTGCACACTACTGAAGTTTTTCTTTGGAAAATATAGCCGGCCCCCTAGTTCAATGGATAGAATTTTAGATTCCGGTTCTGAAGATATGGGTTCGAATCCCGTGGGGGTCACAAAAGGAGTAAGCCGAAACGCTTGCTCCTTTTTGCATTATATAGACCAGTATAAAGGTATTCGAGTGCTAATATGGCTAAGAGCAAACCCAACCGTTACAACTAATCATTTTTAAACAACCACTTGTTTTCTAGTGCAAAAGTTAGCAGGTTGTTACTACCCTTTAACTCTAACTTTTGACAGATATTAGTGCGGTGGTTTTCTATCGTTTTTGCACTATTGAAGAGTTGTTCTGCAATTTGCGGGGTAGTTTTTCCTTCCGAAACCAGTAAAAGGACTCGAAGTTCGGTATCAGTAAGCAATTTTATGGCCATTTTGATTTTTCTCACACAGTCCAATCTCTCTTTGTTGGCCGTAAAATATTCAACACAGCATTTACCAATATATTTATCCCCACGAGCAACGGTAGCTAGGCAATCACTTAGCAACTCCAATGCATTCTCTTTGAATAGGAATCCAGCATATGCCACGTCTGTCGCGCTTGCGAATGTGTAAAAATCGGCATGACTGGTAAGGAATACGGTTTTAATGTCCGGGAAATTTTCTTCTATATATCTAGCTACATCCACTCCGTTTTTACCAGGCATGTCAATATCGAGCAAGACAATATCAACACGTTGTTGCTTTAATACAAAAATAGCATCATCCCCACTACTGGCCTCAGTAATTACAATTGAACTGTTGGAAGAGAGCAGCACCTTTACACCAGCCCTTAGCAGTGGATGATCGTCAACGACAAGCAAATCAATTCTAGCCATTGAATCCCGGGCAATTAGTAATACTTAATATAAATGTTGCCCCAGCCCCGTCGGCAGTTATTACCTGAATCCCCCCCCCCATTTGCCTAGCAAACTCTTGGCTGATTTGCAGAGCAAGTCCTGCGCCCTTTTCATTATAAGTGCCTCTGCGCCTGACCTGTTCCGGAGTGAACAACTTCTCGGCCATAGATGAGTCCATTCCAGAACCGTGATCGGAAACCGAAACAGAAAAGCCAGAATCGGTTAATTCTCCTTCAATTGAAATTATACTACTTTCAGGGGAGAACTTTATAGCATTACTAAGTAAGTTACGAACAATAAAATCAACCATGTTCCGATCGCTACGAACATCTATTTGGGAACTGAAGTTTTGCTTAACTACTAATTTTTTCTCTCCAATAAGGTGCTGAAAAAGGGCAAGGTTATCATGGAAGATTTCTGCCAAGTTAAAAAGTGACTCCTGATAATGAATTTGATCGCGCTGCACTTGCGCCCAATTCAGCAGGGTATTTAACAACTCGTTTACCGATCCAAGAGAGTTATCCAGTGTAGTTAAATTGCTTTCGAGCATTACAGAATCACCAGAATCCTTGGCGTTTCGAAGCAGATAAACCAGTGTACGTAAATGATCCAGAGGACTCTTCATATCATGAGCAATAACTCCGAAGAGCATATCTTTAGTTTGGTTGGCCTCCCGGAGTTTTTCTTGCGATTGGGCAAGTTGGTTGTTTATCTGCTGCAGTTCGTTGTTTACTTCGCTGAGCAACTCATTTTGCTCGTTTATCTGCTCGTTTTTTTGGGCCAACTTTTGGCTAGTTCGATACTTCCCAACATACAGCCATACAACGAGGCTAACCAAAAGTGTAATTACACCCACCACCGTAAAAAGCCGTCGCACAGTGGCTTTCGATTTTTCCATGTTGATTTCCTGCAGTCTCTGATCCATCTGCAAAGTTACTATTCGTTGCGCCTGCTTCTCTGTTTCAAATTGAGCTTCCACTTGGGCCACCTTTTGCACCTTTTCGAGGTTGTAAAGGCTATCGCGGATGGAGAGGTGTTGGGCCAGATATTCGAACGCCTTATGGTAGTTTCCCATCGAGCTGTAGATGTTGGAAAACCCGAGGAGCAACTTGCTGTTGATATTTAGGTTTTCGGAGTTCCCTACAAACTTGTTGGCCATCTTTAGCTCTGAAAGCGCCTTGTTTAGTTTACCCTCTTTCTGATATGTCCGGCTTAAGTTTATGTGCGAACCTGCAATAAGCGAAGGGTTCGAAAGCCGGTTGGCCAGCGTAAGGGCTATAGTCTGATAATGGAGTGAAGAGTCAAGCAATCCCTTATACTCATATATTAAACCCAGATTGGTATAATTGCGCTGAGTTTGCAAAATCTGGCCGGTTTCTTGATAATACTTGTTGGAGAGTAAGGTGTATCGGATAGCCTCATCGTATTTTTCCTGAGCGAGGTATGTGGCCCCTATATTGTTGAGGATGGAGGCAACCTTGGAGCGTTCGTTGAGGCCAACGGCCAAACTTTCGGCTTTGTGATAGTATACAATCGATTTTTCGTACTCCTTCATGTTGTAGTACACCATACCGATATTGTTGTAGGTGGAAGAGAGGCCTTTGGTGTTTTTGAGCACCTGATCGTATTTTAGACATTTAAAAAAGTAGTCCAAGGCCTTGTCGTAGTTGCCCAAACCATTGTATAGGTTGCCCACATTGTTCAAGATATCGGCTATTCCCTCCATATCGTTAATACTCTGCCTGATTTTTAGCGATTTGTTGTATGCCTCCATCGACATGGAATCATGTCCCAACTGGTAGTGAACCACACCAATAACGTTGAGAATTTTAGCAACGAGTTTTTGGTTTTTCAGGTTGTTTATAATGGCTATTGACTTGTAGAGCGAATCCAAGGCTGCTTGGTTTTCGCCGAGATAGCGCAGGGAAGTACCAATGTTGAGGTAGGCGGTTGCAGTTTGCTCAAGGTCTTTTCTCCGCTTGGATATAACTAGAGCCTTCGAAGCGTAATTGAAGCTTTCGCGCGGGGAGGTAAAAAGCACTTCGTCCGATAGTCTATTGTAGATAACTGCCTTTTCAAGGCCCGAAGCACCCGTTAACGTGTGTAGCAAGGAATCTTTTCTGCTCTGGGAATGGACCAGAACAGTTACGGATAATAGGGATAGAATCAGAAGTAGAAGTCGCATACTGTCGAGAATTCGTTCGAAATATAGTCATAATTATGAAAAATGAGGGAATGCCCCTATTGTAACCTCCTCATTAGGTTGCTAACATTGCTGCCGTATATAAACCTATTAACCAAAGTAAACATTCAACCATGAGGAACTCTACACGTTTTTTTAGTTTGGTTTTGCTCACTGCTCTTTTCTATCTTCCGTCCGCGGCGCAGTCGTACGTGCAAGTGGGAACCGGCAATGAACAAAGCAGTCAGCCATTCTACACCTCTTGGAAGTATAGCTACACTTCCATTATTTACACCAAAGCCGAACTTGGTGCCGCAAAATCCATAACCGGTTTAGCGTTCAATAACAACTTTACAGATTTGGTTTCGCAAGGCTTTGATTTTGACATGCCAAATCAAAAATTGTGGATCAAACACGTTCCACAAGAAGAGTGGACATTTACTTCGGGACAATCGCCCTACGAAAATCCATCGGTGAATGGTTATACTTTAGTATGGCAAGGAACATACCACTATGGTGCATTGGGCTGGATGCCAATTACTTTTACTACACCGTTCGAATACAATGGTACCGATAATATTGCCTTTCACTGGGAAAACGGAAGTGGAACCTCTGCCTATTCCCTGAAGACAGCAGCAACAGTCGTTGGAAAAAAACAGGTAAAATCGGGTGGTAGCGATGCTTCTATTCCCAATACCAGTGGATACGAGAACTATCCATTTGGCAACAAGGTGAATGCTCGCTTCATTTACGATGCAGGAGACGTTCCTGCTAATCCCGAATTGACTTCCCCTGCCAACAGCAAGATCAAGACGGACCTGAATTCTGCGCTGAAGTTTTCACTGGGCACAAACACGACCTCATACGATCTCTTCTTTGGAACCGATCAAAACGCACTAGTTAAGGTGGTGGATAATGCAGTAGTTACTCAGGTAGGCGAAGTTATTTTTACCCCAGCGACTCTTCTACAAGCTAACACAACCTATTACTGGCAGGTTATTGCCAAAAATGCTACGGCTACTAGCGAGTCGAGCGTTTATTCGTTTAAGACACAGGAGATAATCGCTTTGTTCCCATATCTCCAAGATTTTGAAGCCAACTGGATTTCAAATATCGATCCACTGCATCCCGATACGTTGAATTCAGTTATCAACACCAACTATCCTGACCAAACTCCGTGGTCTTGGGACAACAATTGGAATGCCATTAAGGGAAAAACCATTGCTTACCAAGGGCTTTTCTCTGCCTATATTTCCACCTTTAGCGATGGTAATTACTCGTTGACGTCACCACGCTTTAACCTCCCCGCCAATATGCGGGTTTCCTTCTGGTGGAAAAATGGATACACTGCTCCAACAAGAGTGGGCGCTGCCGATACCACCTACTTTGAGGTTTCCAACGATGGGAAAGCCACCTGGAAAACTTTGCTTAAGCTATGTGGTCCAGCCGATATGAAGGCTTACGATAATGCCGTTGCTGATCTTTCGGAGTTGGCCGGCGAGAATGTATATATGCGCTGGCGGTATCGCAGGTTTGGCGCAACGGCTAAACAGTTCTACCTCGATAATGTGAAGGTTGAAGCAACTCCCAATGGAGCAACCATCGTTATGGATTATGCCGATTTGAACTACCCTTCCATTGTACCTGCCGGTAAGTCAAAACGGAAAGTGATTATTTACAACACTGGCAGCGGCAACTTAGTGGTAACTGGGATAACCACAAATGGTCCATATACCTGCGATTTCAACAAAACAATCGCCTCGAACAAAAAGGATACCGCCACGATCTACTTTACCCCAACTGCGGTGGGAACCTTTAATAGTACGGTTACCTTTAATGTTGGTGGTGCTTCAGGTAATGCTTCCATTCTTTGCCACGGAACAGCCATTGCATCGATGGATAAGTATTTCCAAAACTTTGACGCTGTAAAGGCAATTCCGGCAGGTTGGGTTGCCATCCAATCGTCAAAGGCCAATACCATTGTTCAGAATATCTTTCCTGTAAACTACGTTTCGGATGTGTATTCGGCGCCCAACGCCATGAAGATGGTTCGCATCAACGATTCAGATACGCTTGATCCGGTTATTCTTGTAGGTCCTGGCGTTACTGGTTTTGCCGAAAATAAACTTTCCTTCTACGCCCGCAAGGGTGGCGTGGAATACGGTCTTGAACTCATCGTGGGCGTAATGGACGATCCCAATGATGCCTCCACCTTTATACCTAAGCAAACGGTTACTCTGACCGAAACCTATACCCAATACACTGTAAAGTTTAAGGCAAATAACGCCCAGCCTTACATTGCCTTTAAGTATGGCGAGTATACCCCAAAGAAACCTTTCCCATTTACCTCCTTGCGCATTGAGGATATATCGTGGGAGCCTGATGTTGTGGCACCTCCAGCCGCAGCCCAAATTGGTGCACCAGTTAACGAGGTCGATAGCGTTGACATTATGTCGGGTCTTAAGGTTCGCTGGGCTGCCGGTTCGGCCAACACCAACGGCTTTAAACTCTATATTGGGACTACTGCCGCCAGCTGCAACGAAATTGTAGACGGGCTCGATGTTTCAAAGGATAAGCCTAACTACACGATTACATTTGATAAGTTGGCTTACAATACCAAGTACTTTTGGAAGGTAGTTCCCTACAATGAAAACGGAAACTGTCCCGATCCCCTTACTTGGTCCTTTACCTCAATGGCGAATCCGTTGGTTACTATTTACCCATTTACCGAGGGTTTTGATAAAACACTCAACATAAGCGGTGAATTCGATAAACCACTTGGTTGGAACATTCAAGATGTAAATGGCGACCGATCTACCTGGGATATGGTTTGCTATCCTCCTGCCATGCAAGGATTCACCCACAACGACTCTAAGGGTGCTATTCACGTTGCCTTCCATCCATTTAATGCAAAGGATGAATGGTTGTTCACGCCTCCTATGCAAATGAAAAAGGGATATCAGTACGATCTAGAGTTCTACATTCATACGTTAATGGACTATTCTACAGGTTCGTTCTATAAAGAGGAGATCTCCGTTTGGGCAGGCAGTGGTCGCGCGAATACCGGTATGACGGACAGCTTAACCTATGAAGTTGTTAATGATAACGAATGGAAAAAGGTTGTAACCTCGTTCAAACCAACTCAAGATGGTGTTTACTACCTAGGTTTTCACGCCATCTCGAAGGCGGCTCAGTATGTTATTATCGTGGACGATGTCACCATCGCCGAAAAAAACATAACCGGAGTTGAAAATCCTGAGGCGGATAAAACGTTGAAGGTTTATCCTAACCCGGCAACTGACTACGTGAACTTTGAACTACCCTCATCGATAACCGGTTCGGCTAAGGTAACCGTAATTGATGTTCTGGGAAAAGTGGTTCGCAGGGAAAATGTAGGCGAAAGCCGAGTTGTAAACCTTTCCGGATTAAACAATGGTGCATACTTGCTCAAGGTGGAAGCCGATGGTAAGTCGTTCATCAGAAAAGTATTCGTTAAAAAATAGGCGGTTTATGAAGTCCTCACGTTTAGGTTGCCCTTGTGGAACCTAGCGTGAGGCTTCTTTTAATATAACTCTTTATCGATGAGAAATAAATTGAAGTTTGTAGGTGCCATCTACGGATTGCTGCTTATAAATACCTTCGACAGCAACGCCCAATATTGCAATTCAAAAGCGCAGTTTGGTGAATATGAGTATATCTCGAAGGTAAGTTTGGGAACCATAAGTAACCAATCCACATCCGGACTATACCAAGATTTTACTACCTCCCTCAAGGCTACACTTTATGTAGGAGAGAACTATACCCTTTCCATCACCACCGAGCAGTACTCCACTTCCGACAGGATGGATGTTTACGTGGATTGGAATGCAGACAAGGTATTTACACCCGATGAGAAGTTACCAACTGTATTTACGGGCATTGCAAGCAAGCAGGGAACCGTAAACTATAAGATGGTAATCCCAACCAATGCGGCAAAGGCGGAAACCCGCATGCGCATTGTGCTGTATGATAATGCTAGTGGGTATGCCAGTTATTCAACCGGTTGTGGTAACTTTGAGTATGGCGAGGTTGAAGATTATGCCATCGAAGTAAAGGCCATAGAGACCGCCCCCGAAGTTGATTTTTTCGGCGACGTCACTTCCGTTTTTCTGGAGGGGGTAGTGCGCTTTACCGATAATAGTCGGCTTGCACCAACCCAATGGAAGTGGACATTTACTCCGGCTACTGTTCTATATCAGGAAAGCACGTCCGAATCCTCCCAAAACCCGGTCGTGAAGTTCCTCGAAGCAACGAACTATTCGGCTAGCCTAACTGCCACAAATACTATAGGTAGTGCAACACAAGCCAAGGCGGGATATATTTCCGTTAAGAATTATAGCGCTCCAAAAAATTTAGAGGCAACCACTGAGGGAGCTCACGTTAACCTCACCTGGAATATCCCCAATGTTCCTGCATGGCAATCATACATCAAGGATGTCTCGGAATGTATGTCCATCGTGTATGCCGATACCGATAGAGGCACGCTGTACGACGACAATTACCTTCCCTTTAGCTTCCCCGTAACAATTACGAAGCTGTCATCCTACTTCTATCAGAGCGATCAGTTACTCTGGACCAACAACCAGTTTAAATTCAGAATCTACAAATACTCTGATAACACCTTGCTTTATGAATCCCCTGTTCTTACCGCGCAGCATTTAAAGGAGAAGGAGTTCGAGTTGCCGACCAGCATCACCATCAATGAACCATTCATTGTTGCCATTGCTACAATAGCTCTCGATGGAACTCCATCGAACATAGCAAAAAAGGTAAAACCGGAAGAGTGCCATACTGTTCTTTGGAATAAGGAAACCAGTAAGTGGGAAGCTTTTGCCGATGCCGATAACGGTTATGAGATCTATACCCGAGTATACATTGGCCACGATGCGGCTAAGGTTATTAAGCAAAAGGATTACGCTCCTGTTAAGTTACCTGGCTATTCAGGTGGCATTGATCGTTTTGTTGGACCAGCAAATGTGCAAGGTGCAGTGGCTGCTAATAGCGTTCTCTCTGGATATAAAATTTTCCGCAACGATGTTGAGGTTGGTGCTGTTGCAACTGGCGCTCAAACCAACTTTGTAGAGAATGGTGTTGCCGACGGAAACTACACTTACGCCGTTAAGGCGGTGTACAGTCCAACCGGAATTTCTCCATACTCCAATAGCGTTAGTGTAACCGTGGACAACAGCAACCCTGAGATTCAACTCTCGTATTTGGGCAGCGATATTTCGATCAATGGAAACTTTAACGTTCCCTCAAACGTGGATGTAAACGGTAGCCGCGAGATTGTCTTCACCATTAAGAATGAAGGTCGCGGCAGCCTTACCCTAGGTGAGGTTGTGTTGGACAACGTCATGTATTCCGTTGCGATTCAACCAACCCAAATACTTTTAGGTGGTGCCGAAACAACCTTTACCGTAAAGTTCACCCCTACCGCTGATGGTCCGCAAATCTGCAAGGTATCCATCGCAACAAACGACACCAACGAAAATCCCTTTGTCTACAACATCAAGGGTATTGGTGGACAGGATCGCTGGACCTGGATGCTATACCTATATGAAGACGGCACTGGGCTCGATGGTGATAAGGACTTCAATGAATGGGAGGTTGCTGGCTCGGTTCCAGGTGAGGTAAACTACCTTGTCCTCTACGACTGCAATGACGATTCACGCGACGGTGTCTGGTACGTGAAGAAGGACGCTAACGGCTTTAACAGAACCCTCGTTTCGGAGAAATTAACCAGCCAAATAGATCCTAACATGAGCAGCGAGGAGACCCTCCGCCAGTATATGCTTTGGGTAAAGGACCACTACCCTGCACAGCACTACGGGCTAACCATGTGGGATCACGGTGATGGTATTTTTAAGCGCAACGAAAACCCCGATAAAGGTGTAGATAAGGGTTTTGTGGGGACCATGAAGCCGTGGCAAATGTCCGCCGCGGTAAAGGACTTTACCACCGCAGTAGGAAAGAATGTAGATATAATCGGCTTCGACGTATGCCTACTTGGTCAAATAGAAACGGCCTATCAGTTCAAGGATTTAGCCAACTATGTTATTGCCTCGGAACTCACTGAGCCCGGCGACGGCTGGGACTATACCAATGGATTCCAAATGCTGAGCCAAAATTCCGCCACTCAGGCCGATAGTTTGGCAATGAATATTTGTAAAACATATAAGGAGTCTTATAGCACAGGCGGTTCTAGTTATGCAACCTCCTCAACTCAGGCGGTTTATTCCATGGATCTGCTCAGCAATAAGTTAATACCTGCATTAAACTCATTTGCCGACAGCCTAATTGTGCATACCCCAAATTTCAAGGGTGATATTCGTAGCGCTCGCGACAGGGCATGGGTAGCTCCGCATGCGGGTGGACCTAGCAACCCCGAGCACCACGATTTGGGGCACTTTGCAAAAAATATTATTGCTACAGAAACGCTTCCTACAACGCTTAAGGCTTCTGCGCAAACCATGCTTACGGCTTATGAGGAAACCGTGATTCGTCACGATTACTCTGGTGCTGAGTGTGCCGCAGCAACCGGGATGAAAATTTGGATGCCGGATGGCATTCTCGATGCAGGAACAGCAACCAACTACTACACCAAACCCAGCAAGTTCTTAAAGTTTGGGGAAACGCGCTGGCCAGAGTTTCTAAAGGTTTACCAAAACCCTCCGTCCACATCAAAGCCAACGGCTAAGTTCACCGTTTCGGCTACTGAGACTACGATAGGAAGCCCTGTCTATTTGATGGACAATTCTCTACAGAGCCCAAACAAGTGGACTTGGATTGTTATTCCTTCCGACAGTGTTGAATTTGTGAACAACACCACCTCATCAAGCCAAAATCCGGTAGTTATGTTTAAGGGTGCGGGGTATTACAGTATCGGCCTTACTGCACAGAATTCTATTGGTAGCGACGATACCCTTTCAACTCTCTTGGTAAAGGTAGTTCAACCAGCTGTTGAGGCTCCAGGGAACCTTATAGGGAGCCTTTCGAGCAAGGATGTTAACCTCAACTGGGGAAGCGCTGTAGCGTTTTCCGATGATAGTTTCGATTCCTATTCTCCTTTTTCCTTAAACTTTGGACCTTGGAAACAGGTGGATATCGACAAGGATGTAACCTGGGCTATTACCGGTTACGCCTTTCCTAATAGCAGCTACGTTGGATCCTTTATAACGTTTGACGGAACAAAAACGACACCAGCCATTAACGGGTGGAGTGCGCCTTCGGGGAATCAGGTTATTGCCTGCTTCGATGGTTCTACTAAACCCAACAATGACTGGCTAATTTCGGCAAAGGTAACGGTTAAGGCATCGGATGTGCTTAGTTTTTATGGTTGTTCCATCACCGACCAATATGGACTTGAACGCATGCAGGTTGGCATTTCGACCACCGGACGTGAAACCACCGACTTTACCATGATTACCCCATCACCCTATGCTGAGGTTCCTGCTGTATGGACGATGTTCCAGTATGATCTTTCCGCCTATGTTGGTAAGGATATCTATTTCTGTGTGCGGGTAATTTCCGATAATGCATGGGCCGTTTTCTTCGACAACATGCACGTAGGGGCACCCTCGACCAAAAGCCGTGATCTGAGTCCGTTTAATATTTCCGAGTCGGCTGCACGTCAGCTTAAGGCTTGGAGTGGAGTTCAACAGGCAGAGCGAGCTATGGCCCAAACGGGAACTGTCGTATACCGGAATGGCCAAAAAATTACGGATTTAACCTCTGCAGTAACTACCTATAAGGATCAAAACCTTGCTAACGGTTGGTATACTTACTATATTCAGAATGTGTATGCCGATGGCTTGCTGAAAATGTACTCCTCACCAAGCAATACCGTTCAGGTTGGCGTTGGAGTTACCGGGATAGAGAACAACGTGGTAAAGGGTAAACTTTCCATTTATCCTAATCCCGGAAAGGACCAGTTCAAGGTAAATATCCCCGAAGGTGCCGAAAACGGAACCCTAAAGGTTTACGATCTTACCGGTTCGCTTCGCTACAACCAAAACTTTACCGAGGAGGGTGTTCAGCAACTCTCGTTGCCACAGGTTGCCAACGGTGTATATGTGGTGATTTACGAAGGCGGTAACCATATTTTGGTAACAAAGTTAGTTGTGAACTAGCTAATTAATAACAAATGAGGGATTCCATGTTGCTTTATTTTTTGTGGTTTTAGGGCACAGCCGGAGGTATAAGCAGCCTCCGGCACCCTCATTTTTGTGTAAATGAACACCATCATAGCCTACCATATTCTACTATCTAACCTAGATTACTATGAAAAACAATTTACCAAAAAGGCAGGCGTTATGGCGTCTGATCCCGACACTGCTGGCATTTATGCTGTTCGCAGTAAGCGGGCGAGGACAAACCTACCTGCAAGAATCATTTGATGATGCTACATTCCCGCCGACAGGATGGACACAAACCCAATTAAACCTTACCGGTTTGTGGGCGCAAGTTACTTCCGGTACTAGTCCAACGTGTGCGAACCATAGCGGTGCAGGAATGCTAAAATACAACTGCTACAGCTATTCCAACGGAACTGCTGCTGTCATAATCACACCGAATATTGACCTTTCAGCATCATCCAACGTCTCTGTTGAGTTTTGGATGTATAGAGATGCAGCTTACGCTACAAATGTTGATAATGTAGAGGTGCTAATTAATACCACTGCAAATGTTACTGGAGCAACATCCCTTGGTGTTATTAATAGACCTAAAGCATCCACTCCGATTGAAACGGGTGCCGACGGATGGTATAAATACTCTTTTACCATTCCTGCTTCTTTCAACACAGCAACAAATTATTTGTTTTTCAAGGCAACGGCCAAATATGGCAACAATATTTTTGTTGACGACATAAAAGTCTTTACCCCCACTATCCCAGATGGAGTTCCTACTACATTCTCGACAACCGCAGTTTCAAAAACGGGAATGACCATAAACTGGGTGGATAACTCAACAAATGAGACAGGTTTCACTGTTTATATATCTCCCGATAATGTTACGTTTTCTAAGTTTGGAGCCGATGTAGTTTCAACTTCGAGTGCTACTACGGGTAGCTCATACTTGGTAAACGTTACCGGGCTAACTTATGGACACACTTATTACTTTAAGATAGTAGCATATTCGGGTGGAGAAACAGCTCCATTAACCGGAAATCAGGCAACTCTCGCTGGCGATCCTGCAGATGCTGCGCCTACCGCTCTTACTTTTTCTAGCGTTGGGTTAACTTCGATGACCGTGGGTTGGACGGATAACTCTACCAATGAAACTGCGTTTCGTGTCTATCGTGCTACAGCCTTTGCAGGACCTTATACCAAGATTGGTAGCGATATTGCCAGCACGACTACTGCCGGAGTTGGCACTGCCTATTCTTTACCTACAACCGGATTAGCAAGTAGCACCTCTTACTACTATAGAGTGGTTGCTGTCTTGGAGGGTGAATCGTCCTACCTTACCGGAAATCAAGCAACCAATTCGCCTGTTGCTGCCGATGCAGCACCTACAAGCATAACGTTTACGGGTGTAGGTATATCATATATGACCGTAGGCTGGACCGACAATTCCACTAACGAAACAGCATTCCGCGTTTACCGCGCTACAGATATTGCCGGTCCATATACTCAAGTTGGCACCGATATTTCAACTACCACTTCTGCCGGAATCGGAACTGCCTATAATGCTCTATCCACAGGGTTAACACAGTCGACTACATACTTCTACAAAGTTGTTGCCGTTTGCGACCTTGAATCTGCGGCCTTAACCGGTAGTCAAGCAACTACCGCACCAGTTCCCATGGGCGGAACCTATACTATAGGATTTGCCCCTGCGAACTACCAATCGCTCGGTGCTGCTTTTGCCGACATTACGGGTAATGGCTTGGCTGCTCCTATTAATCTTGTTCTTCAGGCGGATTACGATGCTTATGAGGAGTTGGCTATCCCAATTGTTCCTTCAAAGAATGCCACTGCTACAAATACTATAACCATTTATCCTGCAACATCGGGTATAGCTATAGATTACTCAAGCGGTACCGGCCTTATTAATTTTGACGGTGTAAACTTTGTTACTATTGATGGTCGTGTTGGTGGTGTTGGGTCGACCGTTGATCTTATTCTCAAAAACGGATCAATGGGAAACTACGTTGTTCAGCTGGTTAACGACGCATCAAATAACACTATTAAGTACTGCACCGTTAAAGGTGGTAGCAATACAAATACCATAGGGTTAATAACCTTTGGTGGCACTACCGGCCTCACAGGAAACGACAATAACTTAATTGATCACTGTGATATTAAGCCAGCCGTATTGTACTACACAACAGGTATCTACTCTAACGGCAACTCTACCCTTGGTAAGGAAAATAGCGGAAATACAATTTCAAACTGCACAATTTCAAACTTCTGTAACTTGTCAAGCACAAGTGGAGATAATGGAGTATACCTAGCCGGTGGCAATACCGATTGGACTATTGCGGGTAATAGTTTTTATCAAACTTCTGCCAGAAACTATACTGCTGCGGCTACCCATATTGCCATAAACATTGCAAGTTTTTCAGGCAATAACTTTTTTGTAACCAACAACTTCATTGGCGGAAATAGTGCAAATGTGGGGGGTTCTCCATGGACTATTTCTTACTCGGCTGCTATAGCAAATCGGTTTGTTGGCATAAAGATGGCCGTTGGTTCAACCGTGGCATCGAGCCTGCAAGGCAACACCATTGCTAATATGGCATTGAGTTCCTCCTCTGCGGCAGCAACTGCAGGAGGTGCCTGGTGCGGCATCTATATTACCTCAGGAAAAGTTAACGTTGGTGACAATACCTCGAATACTATAGGAAGCGGTTCCGGCAATGGTTCGGTTATTTCAACCATTACCACCTCCGGCGGTCTCTCCTCTGGTATTTATATAGAGGGGTCCACCACTGCCAATATTACCAACAACGTTATTGGTTCAATTGCCACCGCTGGCTCTACTGCCTCAATTTCTCACTCTTTTACGGGTATAGTCACCACTGGAGGCAACCTCACCATTAGCGGCAACACAATTGGAAGTCTTTCTACTTTAAATAGCATTAATGCCTCCACTGCAGCTACCGGATCAACAGCTCAAATAGTAACCGGCATTAATAATTCAGGTTCAGGAATTGTCTCCATCATGAACAATACCATTGCAAACCTGAATAATGCATATACGCCCTCAACTGCAAGTTCAAAAAATATAGTAAGTGGTATTGTTTCCTCCAATGGAACAACTACTATTTCAGGGAATACCGTTAGGAATTTGACAACTGTTGCGAATGCCACAGGAACATCTGCAACGGCTTCGGTTATTGGGGTTGCAATGACTTCAACCACTACGCCTGCGTTGGTTTCTCAAAACAGTATCTATAACCTCAGCAATAACCATGCTGGGGCAAATGCGGTACTGGTAACCGGAATTTTCTATAATGGTCCAGCCTCAGGAATGGTTGAAAGGAACTTGATCTACGGATTAAATACTACCTCAACCTCTGAAAGTGCTACAATTTCAGGTATTCAAATTAACGGTGGAACAACAACCTTCCAAAACAACATGATAAGTTTGGGGCAAGGTCTAGCTACCGGGTATGCAATTAACGGCATATATGAAAATCTGGGGACAAACAACCTGTATTTCAATAGCATAAATATTGGAGGTACTACCACCACAAGCAACCAGAGAACATTTGCTTTCTATGGTAATCAAACCTACACAACCAGACTCTTTAAGAATAATATATTTGTAAATGCACGTAACACTAGTGCCGGCAGTGGTAAAAACTATGCCGTTAAAGTTGGTGGCTCTGGGGTTAATCCAAGCGGGCTAACCATTGATTACAACATATATCAGGTATCTGGTTCTGCAGGAGTATTAGGTTTCTTTAATAATGCCGATGTTGCGGATCTCACTGCTTGGCAAACCGTTGTAGGGCAAGATGCTCACAGTTTAAATGTAGATCCAAAATTTGTTAACCCAACAGCATCTACACCAGACCTTCATTTGCAGGGTGGAACACCTGCTGATATGGCCGGTATTGATATTCCGGCAATCACCAACGACTTCTTTGGTGATGTTCGGGCTTCGTTAACCCCAACCGATATTGGTGCCGATGCCGGTAACTTCGATAATGTCGTTCCAACCACCACGGTTACACCAATCAACGGAACTACCGATATTAACGTTGGTGATAACATTGTATTTACCTTTAGCAAAAATGTTCGCAAAACCGACAATTCCGCTATCGACGCAAGCGTTATAACCTATGTTAATGTTACCGATGCAAATGCTGTGGTTCCTTTTACTGCGGCATACGATGCTGCATCCAAGACGCTTACCGTTAAACTCTCGCCCGATGGAACTGCTATGCTTGGGTTTAAGAACTATAAGGTTAGCATTGCCGGTGTAGAGGATTTTAACGATAATGCACTTGTAGACACTTATACCTCTTTCACTACCGGAACTGCCGATGCTGTTGCACCTGCATTTACTAGTGCTGTAGTTGAAAATGGTGCTCCAAAAAATATTCAGTTAACCTTCAGCGAAAACATCAAAATGGACAACGCAACTGGCTTTACGGTAATCGTCGCCGGTAGCCCTGCCATCGTTAGCAGCTATGCATTGCTCAATAGTGTTTTAACGCTTACCCTTTCTGAAGCCGTTACTACTCACCAATCTGTTACCGTTGAGTATGCCGGTGGAAATATTAAGGACATTTCCGATAACGTTTTGGCCGATTTTACTGCCCAAATGGTTACCAACAACACCAAGAGCAGCGCAAAGGATTTCTTAACCTTTAGTTTTTTAAAGGCAAATAATGGCACATTGGCCGAAGATGTCGTTGGGGTAGTTGGCGGAAATGCTGTAGACCTCTATGTTCATATGGCAACTTCCCTTACAGCTCTCAAGGCGACCTATACTACCTCTGAACACGTTCAGATGGTTGAGATAGGTGCTTTACTGCAAGTTAGCGATGTTACTATTAACAACTTTACCGCGGCTGTAACTTACAAGATAACTGCAGAGGATAATAGCACTGTGAATTTCACCGTGATGTTCCACTTTATTCACGCTGTTCCCTATGCTCAAACCTTCGACGCGATTACCTTTCCTCCAACAGACTGGATGGTAGTTAATGTCGGAACAGGAAGCACTTGGAATAGGAGTGGTTCAGGACAAGCTGGTGCCGGTTCAATGTACTATTATGCAAATGCTAGCAATGCGGCTAATGCGTGGGCGTATACTCCGGGATTAAACCTTGAGATAGGGAAGAAGTATGTTGTTGAGTTCTGGGAAAAGGCTGCTACGATAAGTTCGAGTGAAAAATTGAAGTTAACGGTAGGTCAACAACCAAATGTTGCGGCTCAAACTACCGAGCTCTGGAAGGATGAGAACTTAACCAATTCAACTTGGGCTAAGATTAAGTCCATCTATACTGCTCCAGTTTCGGGTAACTACCACTTTGGCTTTAACTGCTACTCTGCTGCAAATCAATACAACTTGTATGTGGATGAGGTAAGTGTTCGAGAGATCAACCACATTGCCTTGATATCTGCCATACAAGTTGATGGTGCTGCTTTGACCGGATTCACCGGAACAACGTTCACCTACAGCAAGGTTCTTCCTTTTGGAACAACTGCAGTTCCTTTGATTAGCGAGGTAACACTTGCCGATGTAAATGCAGCTAAGGTTATTACCCAGGCTGTAAACTTAACCGGAACCGAAGCAGATAGAACTGCCACTGTTTTGGTTACCGCAGAGGATGGTACTACAACAAACAAGTATTCTGTTGTATACTCTGTAGCTAAGAACTTCGATGCTAGCCTCACCGACCTTATGGTAAATGGCTCAACGGTATTGGGATTCAACTCAACATTACATACCTATAGCGTAGTGTTGCCTTATGGGGCAACTGTAGTTCCTCAAATTTCGGGCTCAACTCTTTCCGATATTAACGCCGCGAAGGTAACTACTCAAGCTACGAACTTAAACGGAACCCTTTCGGAGAGAACGGCTACTGTGGCTGTTACTGCTGAGGATGGTGTTGCTACCACAACCTATTCTGTGGTGTTCTCCATTGGTGAACCTACCACACACGCCGTAAACTTCTCGGTTGTTGGAGCCCAAGGAACCATTATCGCTATTGTTGATGCTAGCTATATAGCCAACGGTGAATTGGTGGTTGAAGGTAAAGATGTAGCATTTACCGCGACGCCTGCTGACGGTTACCGCGTTAAGGAATGGAATAATGGCTCTGTTGTGGCCGGAAATACTACCACCAACTATACTCTAACTGCCCTTGCTGCCGCCGCAACTATTACCGTTGAGTTTGAGCAAATCCCGGCAACCACATATGCTGTTAACTTCAGCGTTGTTGGTGCTAACGGAACTATTGCTGCAACTGTTGATGGTAGTGCAATTGCCACCGGGGCTTTAATTGTAGCAGGTAAGGGTGTAGTGTTTACGGCAATTCCTGCCACGAACTATAAGGTTAAAGAGTGGGTAAATGGCAACGTTGTGGATGGCAACGTTACTAACGCCTATACCGTTAACGGTCTCTCTTCCGCTGTGACAGTAACCGTTGAGTTTATGTCTACCACTGGAATTGAAGGCAATGAAGAGGTTAACACCTTGGTATATCCCAATCCATTCCAGTCCGAACTTAATCTAAAGAATGCCTCTGAAATATCTCGCGTTGACATTTTAAATATCGGTGGAATGTTAATAAAGAGCATTGATTGCAAAAACAGCAATGAACTTTGTATTTCAACCAACGATTTAAAGGCAGGCGTTTACTTTATTCGTATGGTAGACACTATGGGTAAAGAAATAACAAAGAAAATGATCAAAGAATAGGCTTTTGGTTTAACGTTCAAAGGGGGTTGCTTCTTCATGAGGCAGCCCCTTTTTATTACAAGACTTAACCCATAAAAGCGACTCATTGCAAGACACTTAATTGTATTTCTACATCTATAAATTATATTTATCGCAGAATATTAACTGCTCAGGAATAAGAGTGAACATGATTCGAATCGTTTTCTCTTCACATCAATGAATTCAGTAAACACCAATAATGCAACCAATAACTGATTCCACTTCTCACCATTCGCTTTTTTAAATACTACCTTTGCGGTGTTTAAAATTTCTAGCATGAATCGGAAAACTGATTTTCTTGTGGTGGGTTCGGGAATAGGAGGGCTTAGTTTTGCCCTTAAGGTAGCCGACCACGGAAAGGTAATCCTAATAACTAAAGGTGCGCTTGACAATACCAACACCGCATACGCACAAGGTGGAATTGCTGCAGTAACCTACGCTCCCGACGACGCGGGGAAGCATATTAAAGACACTCTGATTTGCGGAGCTGGCCTCTGCGACGAAGAGGTGGTGCGCATGGTAGTAGAGGAAGCACCTAGCCAAATAAAAGAACTTATCCGTTGGGGAGTAAAGTTCGATAGAAGGCCTGATGGACAATACGATTTAGCAAAAGAGGGAGGACACTCAGAGCACCGCATACTCCATCACAAGGACAATACCGGTGCTGAAATCGAGCGAGCCTTAATTAAGCAGGTAAGAGCACACAAAAACATTGAGATTTTAGAATACTACTTCGCCCTTGAGTTGCTCACGCAGCATCACATTGGCAAATTGGTAAAGAAGAATGATAAAAACATTGAGTGCTACGGGGCATACGTGCTTGACCTCAAAACTCAGAAAGTGTTCACGTTCCTTTCTAAGGTTACCATTCTTGCCACAGGGGGTACAGGAAACATATACAACACTACCACAAACCCACCCGTGGCCACAGGCGATGGTATTGCCATGGTGCATCGAGCAAAGGGTATAATCGAAAACATGGAATTTATTCAGTTCCACCCTACCTCGCTCTACAATCCCGATGAACGGCCATCGTATCTCATCACCGAGGCAATGCGTGGCTTTGGTGCCATCCTGAAAACTCAAGACGCTAAAGAGTTTATGGATCGCTACGACAAGCGTGGCTCACTGGCCCCGCGCGATATTGTAGCCCGCGCAATTGATCACGAATTAAAAATCCGTGGAGAAGATTTTGTCTACCTCGACTGTACCCACAAGGATCCAGAAGAGATAAAATCGCACTTTCCTAACATTTACCAGAAGTGCCTCACCCTTGATATCGACATCACAAAGGACATGATTCCTGTAGTTCCGGCAGCACACTACCTATGTGGAGGAATTAAGGTTGACATAAACGGCCAAACCTCCATCCAACGACTCTACGCAATTGGCGAAACAGCCTCTACCGGTCTCCATGGAGGAAATCGCTTGGCATCCAACTCACTTATTGAGGCAATTGTTTATGCCGATCGTGCTGCTCGTGCTACCGTAAATGAGTATAGTACACTCCGTCTTCAAGAAAGCATCTCCGACTGGGATCATGAAGGCACAACCCACATGGAAGAGCTGGTACTTATCACCCAAAACTACCGCGAGATGCAACAAATCATGAGTAACTACGTCGGAATTGTTAGATCGAATCTCCGTCTTGAGCGTGCCATGAACAGGCTCGAAATTATTTATCGCGAAACCGAAGATCTCTACAAGAAATCGATCCTCACCAAAAATCTTTGCGAATTGAGAAACCTAATTGCAGTAGGCTACTTAATTATTCGCATGGCTAAGAACCTACGGGAAAGTCGCGGGTTGCACTATTCCCTCGACTATCCAGCAGCAAAGACTGGATTCGAATTCTAAGTGAAACGTAAAATATATTAAGAAGGAACTTAGTATTATTTTCGATACCTATCACTACTAGAGATTAATCTCGTTCCGAAATGTGAAGCAAGCCTTCAACCCAATAGTTGTGAATTTTTGCCCTTCGAATCCGGCAAACACTCCAACGCCCCCAAATAGCCCAATTTGGGTCAACCCATACCCCACCTCCCAGTATGGAGCACGTCCCTTTGTATAGAGCCACGATGCGTAAAGATCTTCCTTCCACATACGGTTGCTAAGTAGTGGTAGATACTTAAGGGCCAAGAAAGATGACTCATACTTTATGAAACCAGTTGCCCACGCACTGCTAGCACTATGGCTGTAGTAATCGAGAAGTTGGTAACTATTTGAAAACACACCCACATTAATGGGAATCTCCTGAGTATTAAAATGCTTAAAATCAGCAAAGAATAAATTCTTTTTACTTAGGAAATCACCATAGGTAATGCTATAGGCAAACTCATTGCCAGATACAGATTTGATGGTCTGGGATATTCCACCCTGCAGTTGCACAAACTGAGAAAAACCTTCCTGATCATTTGGCCCAGCCATTTTAATCTTTGTCCAGAATGTGGGGTATTTCGACCGCACCATAATTTTACGCGTATTACGCTTTATATAAAAATACTCGGGGGTATAGCTAAGTCCAAACTCCACAACCGCCGCCTTATGATCACGCAATAACTCTGGAGCAATGCTACTAAATGGCATATTGGAAGTATAGCTTCGCTTACTATTGTCGATAAAGGCAAAATCGGTATTATTCCTCAACTCGCGCCTATCGTAATAGGCACTACCCATACTAAACACCAACCCATTGGCAATATCAATTCTGTTTTTCGCTTCAACAAAGCGATGCTCATAGAGCTTCATATAGTTTTCCCTAAAAAAAAGAGAGGCTACCGAATTGCCTAAAACGTTTATTCCACTTTCTCGATTAAAGTCGGTAGAGATACGGCCCACTGAAACTTCGAGTAATCCCCTACGAATTGGAGCATACCCAAGCGATGTTTCAAAAGTCCCCATTAAGGTTTTTCGCGTAAATGCATAAGCAACGGTAGGTTTAAATTCGAAGTAACCAGCAGCAATAGTCTTTCGATAAGCCACATACAAGCCGGTCACAAAACCATCCACCGTATTAAACCTAAATTCAGTTGGAGTTAAAATCCCAGAGAACTCTATTCGTTCGCTTTTTGTTCTCCATACTTTTCCTGATACGAAACCATTAATTATCCTTGAAATCTTTCCACCGCTATCCACTCTTGCCTTGGAACTATCCGACTTTAATTTGGGGTTGGGTGCAAGAGCCATTCCCTGTATCTCCTCGGCAGTGAGAGCGACAGGACGTATTTGCTGCCAAATGGTACTATCAGCAGTTCGAGCCAAGGAATCAATTTTTATTCTTTCCTAAATTCAAGTAACAAATGCAACTTATAGGATTGATTGGAGAGAAAGGAATTGCATTTTTTCAGAACAGGAAGATGAGAATTACTCACCTTCGCTTCTCCGATGGAAAAAATGTGGTTCTTTACCCCCTAAGTCCTCTAAAAATAAGTTGTAATGGCGCACATCAACCAAGAGCAAAGGTATGTAATTACCCTCATGCTACAGCAAGGCAAGCTACAAAAAGAAATAGCCCTGTTTATCAACCGAAGCCCTTCCGTGATATCCCGGGAGATTCGCAGGAACAGGGATGCCAAAACGGGCATTTACGAGAGCAACGTGGCGCAGCGT
>NZ_FMYP01000049.1 GCF_900096565.1 Williamwhitmania taraxaci | reverse complement strand
GGCGCTATCCCCGTTGGCACACCAAATGCACACTATTACCGCTGATAATGGAAAGGAGTTTGCAGCACATCAGGTTATTGCCGAAAAGTTGCAAATAAATTTTTACTTTGCACGGCCATACCACAGCTGGGAGCGCGGCGCTAACGAGAATGCAAACCGCTTGGTAAGGCAGTATTTCCCGAAGAAAACGGACTTTAAAACGATAACACAAGAGCAGGTTCAGTGGGTCGAAGATATTCTTAACAGTCGGCCTAGAAAAAGGCTAGGGTTTATCTCTCCCCTCTTAACATATAATCAGTTAACCCAAGTTGCATTTGTGAGTTGAATCTTGCATTACTAACGAAACGAAGCTAATTAACTTCGTTTCGCCATCTCCTAAAATAAAGATAAATGCAAAAGCGAGGCAACCTATAATTAGCCCCCCGTTCATCATTTCTGTGTGGAATCGTGATTTCTCCCTTAGCTTGTCAATATCGGGATACTTTTGGAGAAGCTCTTTTTGGAGTTTTATTAAATCCCATTTCATGCGTTAAACAACTTTTTGATATCAGGCTTCTGCCTATCCGATTCTTCAATTGCAAACATCGGCATTGTTTTGTAATCAAGCAATTTGGCAAATAGATTTGATGGTATTGTTTCTACCTTATTATTGTAGTTTAGCACATGTGCATTGTAAGTTCTTCGAGCAGCAGATAGTTGTTCTTCCACTTCGCTTAATGTTTGCTGTAAATGCAAAAAACTATTGTTTGCCTTAAGTTCAGGATAGTTTTCTACCGTTAAGAGTATGGTTTTGATTATCTTAGAAGAATCGTCATCTATCTGCATAAAACTCTCCTTATTTTGATTGCGGAGGCTTACTATTTTTGCTTGCGTATCTTCCTCAAATCTCATATATTCTTTGACTGCTGCAACCAAGTTAGGAATTATATCTACTCGCTTTTTGAGCATAGCATCCATTCCACCAATGGCATAATCTATCTTATTTCTGCTGCGAATTAATCCATTAGTGATGGCCAATAGGTATATCGCTACAATAACTAAAACTATTATTCCAACTATATTCATGTTGTTTTGTATTTACTTGTTTATGAATCAAACTTCTTTGCCTCTTCCCAAATCACGTTCATCTCGTCGAGCGACATCTCCTTGAGATTTTTACCCGTCTTTATGGTTCGTTCCTCAAGGTAGCCAAACCGCTTCATGAACTTTTGGTTGGTTCTTTCCAGCGCACTTTCGGGGTCGATACCGTAAAGCCTAGCAGCATTCACTACGGAGAAAAGGAGGTCGCCAAACTCTTTTTCGGCATTCACCATATTGTTTTCGGATACCTCTTTCCGCAACTCCTGGTATTCCTCTTCTACCTTGTCCCACACCTGATTGCGTTCTTCCCAATCGAAGCCAACGGCTCGCACCTTTTCCTGTATACGGTTTGCCTTTATAAGGGCGGGAAGTGCTTTGGGAACCCCAGATAGAACGGTTTTGTTCCCATCTTTTTCTTTGATTTTAAGTTGTTCCCAATTCTCAAGAACTTCACCTGTTCCGGATACCTGAACCTCTCCAAAAACGTGTGGATGGCGATAAATCAGCTTATCACAAAGGCCGTTCATCACTTCGGCAATGGTAAATCGATTCTCCTCGCTGGCTATCTTCGAGTAAAACACGATATGAAGCAGCAGGTCGCCCAGCTCCTTGCGCATTTCGACATAATCCTTCGAGAGAATGGCACCCGCTAGCTCGTAGGCTTCTTCTAGGGTATTGGCGCGCAGACTTTCGTAGGTTTGCTCCCTATCCCAAGGGCATTTTTCGCGCAGCTCATCCATTATATTCAGTAAGCGCTCAAAGGCCTTTAGCTTATCATCCATATTTTAGTTAATTACGTTATTATAAAACTTCACACGAACGGCAGAGCCTACGCTCAGACCGAGAAGTTCGGCCGCCTGTCCATGAAAGATCGCAATTTCCAGCAAGCCCACCGAGTTGAAAATGGCCAGTAGGTTACCGGGATCGGTTCCGTTGTATGTGTTGCTAATTTTCGTGAGCTTATTGTGGTTGCTCTGGACAAGAATCTCGAAGGATCGGCTTTGTCCAACGCGTTCAAATAGGTCTGTGGAGATATTCGATATGGCATTTTGAAAGGAGTCGATATAGATTATCGTTCCATTGATAATCGAATCATCGTAGGCGGCTCTTATCGGTACCATTTGGCTAAACTCTGGGTAGAGTTGACCTAGCTCCTCCAAGGGTTTTCCTTCGGCTAGGTGCGCAGCCGAAAGTGCAAAAGTGTAAAGGGCAGAGAATCCGGAGATGGGTTCGTAATGGAGCTTTATAACTTTAGTGGGAGTCGAGCGCAAAGCTAAGCTGAGAACCCCATTGTCGGTACCCAAAAAAAATTGTCCATCGGCCTCAATGGCGATGAATGGGTTTTTAGGAGAGGGTTCGCTGTTTACACCTACAATATGAACCGTTCCATCGGGAAAATGTCTATAGCTGTTGCGTATCACAAAGGCCGCCTGTTGCACATTGAAGGCTGAAATATCATGGCTTATATCTACAAGAGTGGCCGTAGGGCACATGCTTAGCAGTTGTCCTTTCAGCGCTCCTACGTAGTAATCCATTTTTCCCCAGTCGGTTGTGAGGGTAACTATGGCCATGCCCAACAGTTGTTATTCTTTCTGTAAAATTAACAGCCTTTTTCTTATTTCCGGCATAGGTGGCAAAATGTTGGTGGAAAGAATCTTTTTTATGGAGGTAGTTTGCGTATGTTCTGGTTGTATAGTTCGATAGAATAGGTAGTTGTTGCACCATCTTGGCAATTGACATCCATCTCCCCAGCTAAATTACACTAATGGTAAGATGATGAAATTAACAATTGGTGAGTAGCTGCTGTTAATTGTTCGTTGGAGAACGAGTAGGTTAAACCTGATTTTTTTAAGTGTTGTCACTATCGTCTCCTGTTTAAAAATATTTTTAACGACATGGAATTTAAAGCGCTCAAATTTACAAACGGCCAAAACAAAGAGTTTGTAGCCGTTCTAAGAGAAAGAGTTAACCAATACTTTAAGGATCATGATATCTCCACATATGGTAATGCCTCCATGTTTGTTAAGATGGTGTTTATGCTGCTGCTCTACTTTATTCCTTATGGAATAAGTGTTTCTGGCTTAGTAAGTAACTTTTGGATTTTGCTATCATTGTGGGTTGTCATGGGTTTTGGGATGGCCGGGATTGGTTTTTCGGTTATGCACGATGCCAACCATGGAGCGTTTTCGAAAAACGAGAAGGTTAACCGGTTTATTGGTCTCGTAATAAACCTCATTGGAGGCTTTGCTCTCACTTGGCAAATCCAGCATAATACGCTCCATCATAGTTACACCAATATTGATAGCTATGACGAGGATATTAACCCTGGAAAATTCTTGCGTTTTTCGCCGCACAAGCCACGGTATTGGGCTCACCGTTTTCAGCACATATATGGTTGGTTTCTTTACGGATTAATGACCATTTCATGGAGTACCGATAAGGATTTTGTGCAGTTAATCCGCTATAAGCGCGAGGGGCATAAGCTAAGCGCCAGCCGGTCATTCCGCCGTTTAATGGTTGAGTTGATAGGGCTGAAGGCTGGCTATTTTGCCTACATGCTGCTAATTCCAATGCTATTTATGCCTGTACCGTGGTGGCAAATCCTAATCCTATTTGTGGCAATGCACTATGTAAGCGGTTTTCTGCTAGCCATTGTATTTCAATCGGCTCACGTTATCGAAACATCTGCGTTTCCGCTACCAAACGAAGCTGGGAATGTCGAAAACAACTGGGCCGTTCATCAGCTGGCCACAACATCCGATTTTGCACCCAAGAGCAAATTGTTGTCTTGGTTTATTGGCGGATTAAACTATCAGGTAGAGCACCACTTATTTCCCAACATCTGTCATATCCATTATCAGAAAATCGCACCAATTATCCGACAAACAGCTCACGAGTTTAGCTTGCCTTACCATGTTCAATCTACATTTGTTAGAGCAATTTGGATGCACGGCCGAATGTTGCGTATGCTTGGACAAAATGATTCTATACCTGTTTAAAAGTTGTGGATTAAATAATGGTTAAATTAACCTCAGAAGGTGTTATACGTTTCGAAAAAACCCGAAATTAGTTTAGTTTTGTACGCTTTTACCTACATACTATCATCGAATCACTTCAATGACAGAAAAGCTCCTCATCCTCGAAGGTATCAACCCGGTTATGTTAAAGCTTTCGATAAGGATCATGAATCGGCCTCAGGCCAAACCAACACCTAAACACTTTTATAAATGGAAAAAGCTCTTGTTCGCACCAACTACCAGTTTCCTAATCAAACTGATGTTTATATCGGAAAGGTAAGAGACGTTTATACCATCAAGGATGATTATATGGTGATGGTGGTTTCCGACCGCATCTCCGCCTTTGATGTGGTTCTTCCAAAGGGAATTCCCTACAAAGGTCAGGTCTTGAATCAAATTGCCTCCAGATTTTTGGATGCAACAGCGGAGATTGTTCCCAACTGGAAAATCGCTTCTCCCGACCCTATGGCAACTATTGGTATGAGATGCGAACCATTTTCTGTTGAGATGATTGTACGTGCATACCTTTGCGGCAGTGCTTGGAGATCATACAAAAGCGGCAATAGGGAGATTTGCGGAGTAAAAATTCCCGATGGAATGGTAGAGAATCAAAAGTTTCCTACTCCTATAATTACCCCAACCACCAAGGCTGATCAAGGATTTCACGATGAGGATATCTCCAAAGAGGAGATTATTGCTCGCGGCATGGTATCGGCCGAGGATTATGCCTTGCTCGAGAAGTATACCTTAGCCATTTTTGCCAAAGGAACCGAAATGGCTGCTGATAAAGGGCTAATCCTTGTGGATACCAAGTATGAGTTTGGTAAGCGTCACGGTAAAATTTATTTGATTGACGAGATTCACACTCCTGATTCGAGCCGTTATTTTTACGCTGAAGGCTACGAGGAGCTGCTCCGAAAAGGCGAACCTCAGCGTCAGTTATCGAAAGAGTTTGTTCGTGAATGGCTAATGGAGAATGGCTTTATGGGCAAAGAGGGTCAACAGGTTCCTGAAATGACTGATGCTTTTGTTGAATCCGTTTCGCAGCGATACATTGAACTTTATGAGCTGATCATTGGCGAACCGTTTGTTAAGGCTCCTATTGATGATATACCAGAGCGTATTCAAAACAATGTGCTCAATCTATTGGCTCGACTTTAGTCAGAGAAAAGAATAAAAAAACGCCGATCCGTTCCGATCGGCGTTTTTTTGTTTGAATATGGTTTGCTTATTTTTTCAGGGTCTTTACAAATTCGAGTTTTTTGTTTACCATCTCCAGCTGCTTCTTTGTTTCGTCCGTAACCTTAGTAAGGGCTTCGCCGCTTTTGGAAATAGCCTTGGTGGCTTTTGGCTTTTGAAGCATCGAGCACGATTTTAACGCATCGGTAGCAGGTTGTTGATACTCCTTTACCTTGCTCACAT
Source organism: Williamwhitmania taraxaci (assembly GCF_900096565.1). Taxonomy (NCBI): domain Bacteria; kingdom Pseudomonadati; phylum Bacteroidota; class Bacteroidia; order Bacteroidales; family Williamwhitmaniaceae; genus Williamwhitmania; species Williamwhitmania taraxaci. The sequence continues at coordinate 24,459 of NZ_FMYP01000049.1, read as the reverse complement.
TGGCTTCTTGTTTCTTTAGCCTTTCTGCAAGGGTGGTAAGCTTAGCAAGTGCATTTTGCTTGGTCATCGGTTCGCTTTTTTCATTGGTCACCGATTCGGCTTTTCCTTGATCGTTGTTTTTAATATTCACCTCGTTGAGGGCTTCCGTGATCTTACCACTTTCGTCGTAGCTATCGAAACTTTTTGTAGCAAAATCATCGATTGCTTGAATGCCTACCTTAGCAGGACGCTCAAGTTTGGTTTGTGCTGAGGCAAACTGTGCTACTATTAGCATGCCGAGTACGAATGTGCTTCCAATCATTAATTTCTTTATCATAGTAAATTGCTTTTGTTTTGGCATGGTCTCTATGCCGGTTTATTGTTTTGTAGGACGAGAGACACTACTGTTGTATCGCCTTACCGTTCTATTTAATAATTCTTTGCTTTTATCACAACCATTGGATGTAATGCTCTGTGGTGACAAATATATTATAAAGATAAAGTAAATTCATTTACCGTTTGTTCAATTTTTTCCAAAGCGACCCTTATTTCTCTTTCGAAAGTTCAATATTCACAGTTATGGTAACCTCTTTTCCTACTGTAGCTCCACCAGTTTCGATGAGGGCATTCCACTTCAATCCGTATTCGATACGGTCTATAACCGTAGTGGCCTTGAATCCTGCTTTTGTATTTCCATATGCATCTTTCACTGTTCCACCGTAGTTAACGTCAAATGTAACCCGCTTCGTTATATCGCGGATGGTTAAATCTCCAGTGAGAGCATACTTGTTACCGTTTTTCTTCACAAAGGAAACACTCTTAAATACCATCTTCGGGAACTTTTCGGCATTGAAAAAATCATCGCCCATCAGATGTTTGTCGCGACCCTCGTTATTGGTATTGATGCTATTCACATCAACGGAAAAATTAACGGTGGCTCCAACAAAGTCGGATGAAGGGGATACCACAGAACCTTCATAACGTTTAAATTGTCCGTCAATATCAGTAATCACCAAGTGGGAAACCGAGAAGTTGACGCTCGTGTGTGACTTGTCTACGCTCCATTTATCTTGCGCATTTACCGAAAGAGCTGTGGCCAGTGCCAGCAATGAAAGGATTGTTGTTTTCATATTTATGTAGTTATTGGTTTTTGTTCGTTGCAATGTTCTACCTTTTTGCATTTACTGTAAAGTGTTTTGTTGGACTACTGATGGTATATTTTGTACACTTACAATAAACGGTATTACTGTCGTGCCGATGTGGTTCAGATAGGGTGTGCGTCTCTTTTCCGATGGGGCGAACTGCTTCACTTTAATTCCGAAATCTTTAAAGCCTTGGATTTGTGTGTGAATGGCCACTTGTTTTTCTTGACAGAGCATGGGGTAGTGGTTGTTTCCTACATAAACACCCTATTGGCCAACTTGTTTGGACAGAGTTCCTATTTTGTGGTATATTTTTGGTCAACGACCAATTAGCCCAGCAGCGATTCGAGCAAATCGCGATTAAGATCTTTAAGGGGATTGTTGGAACTGATAAATGTATCGGCCAGCTTACTCTTCTTCTCCTGGAGAATTAAGATTTTCTCCTCAATGGTACCGCTGGTAATGAATCTATAGGCAAACACTTTTCGGTCTTGACCAATTCGGTGGGCGCGGTCGAGCGCTTGATTCTCGCTGGCAGGATTCCACCATGGGTCGAGTAGAAAGACGTAATCGGCAGCGGTGAGGTTGAGTCCAAATCCACCAGCCTTTAAGGAGATCAAGAATACCTTTACCTTATCGTTGTTCTGGAAATTCTTCACCAACTCTTCGCGGTTGGTGCTGCTACCCGTGAGCATGAGGTAGGGGATTTCTCGGTTCTTTATTTCGGACTCTACCAAGCGCAAGTGCTTTACAAACGAGGAGAATACCAATACCTTATGGCCTTCGGATACAACGCTATCGATCATACGCACTACTTCTTCAAACTTCCCTGAGTTGCCGCAGAAGCCATCGTCAATTAGCGCGGGATGGCAGGCGGCTTGCCTTAGACGAATAAGCCCTTGGAATATCTTCATGCGGTTGCGGGAGTGGCCATCGGCGTCGAGGTTGGCCATGATGTTTTGTCTAAAGGACTCCTTTTCGTGCTCGTATACGGCTTGCTGCGCTTCGGACATGTCGCAGTAGACAATATTCTCAATTTTGGCTGGGAGGTCTTTGGCTACCTCGTCCTTGGTTCGTCGGAGGATGAATGGGGCAATTATCGACTTTAGTCGTTTCTCGTCGAAGGCAGTAACTCCGGTGTTTATGCTGTTGGAGAACTGTTCATCGAAAACTTTTTGGTTACCAAGGATGCCTCGGTTTATCACGTTCATCTGCGCCCAGAGGTCGTTGAGGCTATTTTCGATGGGGGTTCCAGTAACCACTAACCTATTTTCTGTATTCAGCTTTAAGGCGGCGCGGTATCCCTTGGAATCGGGATTCTTTATCATCTGGCTCTCATCCAGAATAACGTAGTAGAAACGGAACTTGCTCAGCATTTCTGCGTCGTTCCTCAATACGCCATAGGTGGTAAGGATAATGTCGTATTTTCCCAATCGTTGAATGTCGCGGGCCCTGTTTATTCCGGTATGCTCATATATGGTAAGGTTTGGGGTAAACTTCTTTACCTCTGCTTTCCATGAGTGAATCAGCGAAGTGGGCATCACAATGAGTGAAGTGGGTTTTTTGCCTTCGCGCTCTTCTAAAACCTGTGTATTTTGGAATAACGTTGGTTGCGTTACCGTGGCAGCGGTCAGTTCCATTTCTGCTTTCTGCCTAATGTTCTGCTTACTCCAGAGCAAAAATGCCAACGTTTGGATGGTTTTACCCAATCCCATATCGTCGGCAAGGCAACCGCCAAAGCGGTTCATCTGTAAATATTTTAGCCACGCAAACCCTTCCAGTTGGTAGGAACGAAGCGTGGCGTTAAGTCCTACTGGAAGCGTATTTCCTACCAACTGGGGTAGGTTCTCGAAGCTCCGAAGCTGGGTTATCTCCTCCAGTTCAATGTCGGAGGAGTTGTCCACCAGCTGGAAGTGGTGCCTGCTAAGCCGCAACTCGCCTTCCTCTTCTCGTCCAAAAAAAAACATGGGGCGGAGGCGCTCCATGTCTTGGTCGTTGATGTAGAGGCGCTGTCCGCTCGGTAGGGGAATATAGTCGTGATCCTTCTCGAGGAGCACTTTTATTTCCAGTAATCCAATGCTTCCTCCGTTAAACTTAATTCCGCCTATAGCCTTAAACCCCTCGTCGGTAGTTGTAAAGCGGAGGTCCAACTCTTGATATCCCAAGTATGGCTTTATGCCATTAAGCTTGCTGTTTACCTGAAAGCCTGCCTCCTGAAGTTTTTTCATTGATTCTCCAATGGCTAGCGCTAGGTTCTTCAACTTTGGCAGCTTTGGAGGAACATCCAACAGTGTTTGGTAGTATGGCCCTTCTACGTGAACAAATCCTAGCGATTCAAAATACTCCAGCAGCTCTTTTTCGCGGTTGTAATTGCGTTCGAGTCGGGTGTAGTGTGGAATGTCCCCATCAAAGTTGAGGCTAACGACTGAGTCTGTCTTGCTATTGGCAAAGTAAGCATGGCTGTTGTAGTGGAATCGGATACAGGCCAGCGATCGGCCCTCAATCGTCTCCTCCAGCGAAACCGAAGGAATAACGGGGCACTCTTCGGAGCTGATGGCAAATCCCGTAACTCTTACTGGGTATGATTTAATAGTATTCAACACAAAGGAGGAGAAGTATTGCCGTGAGGCCGAAGCGGAAATGGCAATAAACGCTTTCAGAAGGAACGGGCGTAGTTTTTTTCCATCGGTGTCCTCCACAATCATCAACCGCTTGTCCCACTTTATTAGGCAAGGGGAGTTGGAGATGATTGCCGAGGTTTTATCCAACTTTAGTTCCTCCTCGTTGAAAGTGACGCTCAGCGAGTATTTTATTCCCTCTTCATTATAGTCGAATGAAAAGAGTGTGTTTGCCTTTGTAGTTTCAATTATCAGCCTCTCTTCTTCGTAGAAGTTGCTCAGCTTGAGGCTTTGCTGGTAGAGGGGGGTATTGCAATGCTTGAGCAACTCAAGGCACTTAACAATCCTACGCTCAATGTATGGTCGGATGGTAGTGGCTTGTAGTTCGGGGGTAAGTTGGGCAATGAACTCCTTTTGGTTCTTCTGTTTCGAGAAGAGCTTAACTAAGTTTTTTTCGTTGTACTCATTTACAAGTTTAAGGAGTTGCTTTTCGGTATCCGAAAGCTCTACAGTTCTGGTTTGGTCCTTACCGTGTAGGTTTTCTACAATTTTGTAGATAGGCGACTCTCCAATTCGCTCCAAAAGATAGGGTACAAAGATAAAACCCCACAGGCGGTGCTCGGACAATCCAAGGCTAAAAAATATTTGAGAATTGTTCTGCATTGCTTTTCAGTGAGCCACAAAGGTAGTTCAACCTCCTCCAGTCTCAAAACCTTTTCTTGATATTTTTATCCGTAATCTGTTCATTACTGGAAAGGATCTGTTTCTAAGTAATTGATCGTTAGATTCCGAATTCCCGTTATAGGCAGTTATTTCATGTGGATAAAAAGATATTTTATTGCTTTCTGGGTTGTTGTCTTTAGGGGTATCATTGTATATCTCCATAAATTCGAATTGTAAATCAACCCACCTTTACTCTTTCAACTAATAGCAACGTGGTATAAACTCTTTTTTATGAAAAATAGGCGGGTTCGGCTTAGAATTTTACCTTTGCAGTGAAATCCTATCTGGAGAAAAAAGCCAAAACCGATGATTCGAACTCTTTTTGTGATGCTTATGGTGGCTGTATCCCTTACAGCTCTTGGTCAAGAGACCATTTCCACCCCCGTGATAATTCAAAAGTCAACCCAAAAGGTGAAGATTGGAACCAAATTCTATTTCATTCATGTGGTTCAGAAGGGGGAGACTCTGTTCTCCATCAGCAAGGCTTATGGCGTTAGTCAGGCCGATATTTCGACCGAAAACCCCGATATCTACCAAGGACTAAAGGTGGATCAAGCACTCAAGATACCAGCGCTACTTATTAAAGCCGAGGATCTGAAAGGGGTTACCGAGGATGCCGATTTTATATACCATATTGTAAGAAAGGGCGAGACCCTAACTGCTATTGCCCGATTCTATGAGGTTTCCGTGGCTGTGCTCATCAAGAGCAACGTGGAGGTGGAGAATGGTGTTCAAGAGTCGCAGGTGGTGGTGATTCCCAAGCGGGAAGTCCCTACCGAAGTCCTTCAGCGCGATTCCATCAAAACCCCTGCTGCTGTTCAGCCTATCGATACGGCCGATTTTATTACGGGCGATTACCTGATGCATACCGTAAAGGCAAAGGAGACTTTCTACTCCCTTTCCAAACGTTACTCCATACACATTGATTCGCTTATTAAGCAAAACCAAGAGACGCAAGGCGTGCTTAAAATTGGTTACGTGCTCCGGGTGCCACTTAAGGCGGTTGTAGTTGCCGAGAGCAAGCCTGTTGCTATCGTTGAGGGTTTGAGCAACGGCTGTGGATGCGATTCGTTTAAGCCGGTTTTTAGCAATCCGGTGCATCTGGCCATTGTGCTTCCGTTCAACGCCAAGGGGAAGTTGCCCGGAAGTGAGACGGGCAAAATTAACTCCGACCAGCAGAACTTTGTAAACTTCTACCAGGGATCGCTTATTGCCCTTGAGATGCTTCGCGATACGGGATATAAAGTCGATTTGCAGGTTATCGACACCAAGAAGGATCAGGATCAGCTAAAGCGATTGAGCCTTGCTACCGATTTGATTATCGGCCCAGCCTATGCCAGTGGGATTAAACCGGTGGCAGAGTATGCGCAGCAGCGCAAGATATTTATGGTTTCGCCCTTGGCGGTGGCTCCCAAGATTGTGGATAGTAATCCCTACTTTATTCAGATTTGGCCGACCTACAACGAACAGATCGATGCCCTTGCCGACTACGTGATATCCAACAAAGAGGGCAATGTGGTGCTCATTTATGAGTCGGGTAAAGACTCGTCCGAATTGGTTACTCGCCTGCGCAACAAGCTATCGGCAGCATTTCCGCCCACCACCGTTGGCGATATTATTACCAAACGATTCTTCCACATCTCGTACCGTACGGCCCAACATTTTGATGCGCTTGCTGGCATCTTTCTCAAGGCTTTCTCGAAAACAACCAACAATATTGTGGTGGTGCCCGTGGACAACGAAGCCTTTGTTTCGGACTTGCTGAGCAAGCTCAATAACCTGCGGGTGGTGTACAACATGCCCATTCAGCTGTATGGTTTGAACGAATGGCAGCGCTACCAGAGTATCGATATCGAAAACTACTACAGCCTGGGGCTGCACTACATCTCACCTTTCTTTATTGACTACAGCTCCCCACGGGTGAAGAAATTTGTTTCGCTTTACCAAAAGCGGTTTCTGTCCGATCCAACCCAGATTGCCTTCCATGGCTTTGATGTTACCTACTTCTTTGTGCCCTCAGTAAGCCTTTATGGCCGCACGCTTGATCGATGCCTCTCGTGCCATAAAGATACCTTGTTGCAAAGTTCCTACCGGTTTCGTCGCGTGGGAATGGTGGGTGGTTTCGAAAACACCGGTATGTTCCGCCTAAGGTTTACTCCCGAGTATGAGATAATAGCGGAGTAGGAAGCGATATAGTTAAAGGTTAAACGTGAAAGGACGGAATCTGCATAGGTTCCGTCCTTTCTTGTAATAATGAATTGTTAGTGGAGACTTGAGGGTAGGTGCAGGGCTGCAGTTTCGCGCTTTTCGCTGAAAGGTAAATCTATCGTTTTAGTCTTTGTTCTGAAATGCTCGGAATAGCCTATATCATTTCAAATATATCGCTTGTTTTTTTTTCAAACCCGATAAAACAAAGATTAGGCTAAGCTGTTATCCTTAAAATAAGGAGCATAGCAAATAAAGATGAATTGATTTTAGCGAAGAAGCCAAATTATTCACAAAAACTTTATACCATGAAACGCAGCCTGAAAAGATTATTAGACTTTGGGGTTAAAGCTATCGATGGCGAAAAGGGAGACGTTAAAGATTTTCTTTTCGACGAAGAGAAATGGATCATCAGGTATTTAAAGACCGACCTTGAAACATCCAAGCACGGTAAAAGTGTATTAATTGGGAACGTATTTCTGGAAAAGCCCGATAGGGACCACTTTCTCTTTCCTGTGAAACTGCTAAAAGCCGATATCGAAAAGGCCCCACCACTGCAGGAACATCTTCCCGTTTCCAGCAGGTATGAAGAGGAGTATCATAAGCATTACCGTATCGTAAACTATTGGGATTTACCTGCATCTGCAATGAAGGTGATGTATCCTCCGCGACCAATATCGGTGCCCACGAAGGATATAAACGAAAAAGATCTGAATACCAATCTGCGAAGCTATAATGAGGTAGCAAATTATCATGTTCATGCAACCGATGGCGTTTTTGGTCATGTCTGCGACCTTATTATTGATGAGGACGATTGGCAAATTGTTTACGTAATTGTCGATACCAGTAATTGGATGCCTTGGAGCAAGAAGGTTATGATTCCTACTGCTTCGCTGGCCGAGATCAGCTATGCGAAGAAGGAAATCAAGATCAATTTAACTATCGACCAAATAAAACAGTCTCCGGAGTATAACGAAGTGATCGCTGTAAAACCGGACTATGAGCAGTCGTTGTCCGATTTTTATAATAGTTTATAGCGAAGCATCGCTTCTCAATTGCACAACAAAAAAGAGACCTAGCATGGCTAGGTCTCTTTTCGTAAATAGGGGGAGGATTAATCCTTACTGAGGTCGTCCGGTGCCGTCTTTCCGCCTGTGCGGTGCCCGCGCTCTATTTCGGACAGCTGCTGCCGAATGGTAATAACGATGTTGTACCAAACGGTTCCCGGATTCACCAAGTTCATGGCTTCTGCATACTGCATAAAGGCACGGATGGCCTTCTCCAGCGCCTTACGCTGCTTGGTGGCCGCCAAAATTTCGCTTTCGGTGGCGGAGGTTACCGCGCGCTTGCGCTGCAACTGCTCAAAGGTTTGCTCGGTGTTGATTAGGCGGTCGATAAGCGGCTGCATCTCAGTATGGGTAATGTCCTCCTGCCATTGGGGTTCGGCCAGCTTAGTAAGGAAGGTGTGTATTAGGGTGGACTCGTCGTTGTAGGCCTCGTCTTCAATACCAGCGGCATACATATCCACTACCGCCTTTAGCCGATGGGCCGACTGCACAACGAGCGCATCGGGCCAGTAAGTTTTGGAGTGAACGTGCAAGCGGATACCCACAACAGCCATATCGCGCTGCTTGTCGGCGTTCGCCACCTCATCGGTATCGAAGCTGCCCGACTGCTTGCCCATGCTAACCTTATAGGCCTCGTTGACGGCCTTAAGCGTTACAAAGGCTGCGCACCCGGTAACCGCTGCCGAGCCCGTTTTTTCGCTCGTTTCTACTAACATTGCTCCTGCAGCACCTACGGCTGCTATGGGAAGTCTAGCTATGTTTGGCATATGTATGAATTTTAGGTTAGGAATTGAAAATGTTTGTGTGTTTTGTTTACTGATTGCGATCAGCGAGTAGAACCCGCTTCGGTTTGGCTTACTGATTGCGATCAGCGAGTAGAACCCGCTTCGGTTTGGCTTACTGATTGCGATCAGCGAGTAGAACCCTCTTCGGTTTGGTTTACTGACTGCGATCAGCGAGTAGAACCCGCTTCGGTTTGGTTTACTGACTGCGATCAGCGAGTAGAACCCGCTTCGGTTTGGCTTACTGACTGCGATCAGCGAGTAGAACCCACTTCGGTTTGGCTTACTGACTGCAATCAGCGAGTAGAACCTACGGAGGTTCTCCCATAACATTTGGAGAAGGGGAGTTGCTGCGGTTATGCCAGCTATAATTCATTGCCCATTTGCTTAAGCAGAGGTATTGCCGAGCCGGTATGCGGGCTCAGTTGCCTCCACTGGGGTTAGTTTTAGGTTTAACGATGAACAAGTTACAAAAAAAAGAAATTACGAGGCAAAAAATTGTGGAGGAATTTTTTTAAAAAAGTTGAAAAAATGTGGAACAGCTGAGGGTGGGGTAGGAGAATTGGGGTAAATTGGGGAAACACATATGCCAGTCAGGGCGTGACTTGTTCTCGGCCGAATAGTAGTCACACCCTGACTTTTCCGCATAAAAACAACCTCGGCCTCACAATCAGTGCAGGGCCGTTTTTGTTTTGTGCTTCTATCGTGGTATTATTTGAGGCGATTACCCCTTAAACTTTGCGGAGGAAATATTCGTATCTTTGCAAAAAAGGAGGTTAGCCATGACAACGGTTGAGCTTAAGAAGATGTTGATTCATAGGATTACCGAGATAAATGATGTATCATTTCTCAAGGCAATAAAAACTATTCTCGATTCTAAAACAGAAGCCGAGATTATTGCTCTTACACCAGAGCAACGAAATGAAATAGTGGCATCGAGGAAGGATGTTGAGCAGGGGCTTTACATTGAGCAAGAAATTCTCGATAATGAGGTTTCAAAATGGCTAAGCGCAAATTTCGTCAGGGCGTGACTACTACGCGTTCGAGAATGAGTTACACCCTGACTTTTCCTGCATAAAACAACCTCGGCCTCACATTGTGAGGCCGAGGTTGTTTTGAAATAAAGCTATCGAAGATAGTTATGGCAGCAGCCACTTCCCCGTCCGTTTCAGGAAGATAAGTTCTGGGAAGTTTCGGTTGCGGCGGCCGTAGAGGTCGCGCGAGTCCTTGGCAAACTCGTCGAAGAGCGCCTGGTCGGCTGGTGAGAAGTAGCCCTCCAGCTGCTCGTACTCCGATACTGGTAGCACTTGGTATACTTTGCGGCCGTTGCGCATTGGAGTTTGTACCCACGCCAGCAAGTATCCACCTGCCTTTATTTGAGTCTTTTTTTCGTGCTTGGTAAGCTTAATGTAGGCAAGTGCGCCTCCGTTTCTGTTTCTGGTGCGCTGGTTCGATACAAAGTTACCGAGCGAGTATACTGTAATGTTTCCTACCGTGGTATCGCTGTCGTAGGTGGCTTCCATGCGCTGGATTACGTGCGGGTGCGAGCCTATCACAATCCGAATGCCCAGCTTATGTAGGTAGGCGGCAATGGCTATCTGCTCGGCGTTGGGCTCTTCCTGGTATTCCACGCCCCAGTGCACAAAGGCAATCACCTCATCTACGTTCAGGAGGCGGGCGCGGTAGTAATCTCGGCGAATTTGGGCCGTGTCGATAGTATTTACCAGCGTAGGCTTTGGCACCTCAATGCCGTTGGTTCCGTAGGTGCAGTTGAGCAGTGCCAATCGGAAGCCGTTCTTTTCGATGATTAAGGGATAGGTGGTATCGCGCTCGGCCTGATTGGCAAAGGTACCGGTATGGGGAATGTTCAGTTTGTTGAGCTCCTCAATGGTTCGGGTAATGCCATTTTTACTACGGTCGGCGGAGTGGTTATTGGCCGTGGCCAAAATATCTACGCCTGCGGTTTTAAGGGCCGCTGCCAGTGCCACGGGCGAGCTAAATGTGGGGTATCCCGTGTAGGGCTTACCGGCAAGGGTAACCTCAAGGTTGGCAATGGCAATATCCGAAAGTTCAATGAACGGCCGAATACGGCTAAAAACGGTGTCGTAAGAGTAGGTGTCGGTAACGGTGTCGTAGGCTGAGTTAATTTGCGGACCGTGGCCCATAACATCGCCAATAAAGAGTAGCGTTAGGGTGCTGTCGGTGGGCGTGAGGGGTATTGGTTGTGCTTCTGCGCGAGCAACAAAGAGGATGAGTGATACAATTACAACGATTCTTAGCATGGCTGATGGTTTTCTGATATTTCGGAAGCCAAGGTAGTAATTAATGTGCCAATTCGGCAATGAGCCAATTCGACAATTCAGGTGGAGGAAGGGGCGGGTGTAGAGACGCAATGCGTTGCGTCTGGTATGGTAGGATAATTCGGCAATTTGGCAATTTGAAAATGCACGGATTGCAGGCCGCAAAATGTTGTTGCCAAATGCAAGCGCCGAAGGTGCGACATATATTAGGCGAGGTCGTAAGGCCTCGGCTAGGTATGGGAATGTTCATTCCGTTTGGCGGCGCGGACAAATGATGCCAAATGTGTATAATCTCATCACGCCGCCTTCATTTACCGGTCGACAAAGGGAGACAACATTTCGGCGATGAAAAACGCCTCACCGTTCACACACAGGGCCGTTCCTAATCCGCGACAACGTTTGCGGGTAAAATATATGGTTGGTTTGTGCGCCATTGCCCCAATGTCCGTAGGTTTTGCTACTTTTGTTTTTGTAATAATTTGGGCTAGAAAGGCCCTGTCACAACATAAATAGCCAATTATGAATACAACCTATCAACTACAGAACTTCGAGAGTTGGGTTCGAAGGAGGTTCGAGATATATAACAGTATCTTTATTGGCCTGTCAAAAACGGAAGAAGGCGTATTGCTCGATCATTTTGGCGAGCATGTGAAGCAAGGGATCTTGCGGGGTGAAACGCCAGAGGGTATTATTGCCTCCTTCTGCACGAATATGGGATTCATCCAAAGTGAGGAGGAAACGCTTAGCCTTCTGGTAGGTTTTATTGGGGTTATCGAGCGTCAGGTAGTTATTTTTGATGCAGTGGAAGATTCTGCTTTCGACAAGATTAACGATTTGCACGGCTCCAATTCCCTTAATATCGTGCTGAAAAACTACCTGAAGAGTGGACTCGCCGACGATTTGCTCTCTACCATTAAGGATCTAAAGATTCGGTTGGTGCTTACGGCGCATCCTACCCAGTTTTACTCGGGAGCCATTCTCTCCATCATTAACTCGCTCGATGAGGCCATCAAGAGCAACGATATCGATACGATAAATACGCTCCTTCAGCAGCTGGCCTATACTCCTTTTTACAATATAAAGAAGCCCACACCGCTCGATGAGGCGCAAAGCCTTATTTGGTATTTGGAGAATGCACTCTATAATGCGGTAATGTCTATCCACGACGAGCTGTTTTACATTATGCCCTCCGAAGGGTATATCAACCATAACCTTGTTGAGCTGGGCTTTTGGCCCGGTGGCGATCGGGATGGAAATCCCTTTGTCACTGCCGAAATTACCGAGAAGGTTGCCGAACTGCTTCGGAAATCTATCCTGAGGAAATACTACCGCTCCATCCGTCAGCTGAAAAAGCACATGACCTTTGGAGGTGTTTCGGACGAACTGCTGGCCATTGAGAAGATGCTCTCCGATTGTATCTATGGGCAGGGGTCGATAAAAAAGGAGTGGCTCATCGAAAAGTTGGAGGATCTCGATCGCCAAGTGGTGGAAAAGTTTGGCGGACTCTATTCCGCTAATATGCACCGGTTGATCAACACCATCAAAATATTTGGAACTCACTTTGCCTCCGTGGATATTCGGCAGGATGCCTTTACCCATCGCCGCGTCTTTACCGAGATGGTTCCTGCCTTTGCCAATGCGTTCGAAACAAAAACCGAGCAGGAGTTGGTCGATTGGTTTACGGGACTCGATGCCTCGCTTACCGATTTGAGCCCCCTTTCGGATATGGCTCGCGAAACGGCCCTATCGGTTAAGGTTATCAAAACTATTCAGGAGCAAAATGGCGAGAAGGGTTGCAACCGTTACATCATCTCCAACTGTGGTCGGGCATCGGATGTAATGCTGCTTTACCGCCTCTTTACCATCAATGGTTGGGCCGAGAAGGATATTACGGTCGACCTGATTCCCCTGTTCGAAACCATCGACGACCTAGTGGTTTGCGATAAGGTTATGGAGACACTCTATTCCAATCCCACCTATATGGCACACCTTGGCCGCCGCGGGAATTGCCAAACCATTATGCTTGGCTTCTCCGATGGAACCAAGGACGGTGGCTACTTCGCCGCCAACTGGTCTATTTACCATGCCAAGGAGATGCTTAGTGCTATTTCGGAGAAATACGGTATTCAAGTAATATTCTTCGATGGTAGGGGAGGCCCTGCCGCTCGTGGTGGTGGAAAAACCAATCAATACTACTCCTCGCAGGCCAAAAATGTTGCGAATAAGGAGATTCAGCTAACCATACAAGGGCAGACCATCAGTTCCAATTTCGGAACTCCTATGGCGGCCCAGTACAATATGGAGCAACTCCTCTCCGCTGCTCTGAAAAACAGGGTAGATACCAGCTATAGTGCCGAATTTGAGGCGAAAGATAGGCAAGTGATGAATGAAATCATGGATATCAGCCGTGCGGTATACTCAAAGCTGAAGCTACGACCGGAGTTTATTCCTTATATGCAAAAATACTCTCCGCTCAACTTCTTTGGCAAGGCCAACATTGGTAGCCGACCCGATAAGCGGAATCAGGGTGGTGAAGTAAAATTCGAAAGCCTGCGTGCCATTCCATTTGTGGGCTCATGGAGTCAGAATAAGCAAAACGTGCCGGGTTATTATGGCTTTGGTGAAGCATTGCGTCAGGTTTATGCCAAGTATGGAGAGGCGGATATGGCCGGACTTTACCAGCGCAGCCGATTCTTCCGCACGCTGGTGGAGAATAGTCAAATGGTTCTCGAAAAATCGAACTTCGAAGTTACCGCTTTTGCCCAGAGCGATGAGGCGTATGCGGATATTTGGAGCGACATTCGTCAGGAATATAACCTCTCGATAGAGTATCTGCTGAAAGTATCCGGATCGAAGGTTCTCATGGAGAAAAACCCTAAGGATAAGCTCTCGGTGCAGCTGCGTGAGTCAATCATTCAGCCATTGGTACTCATCCAGCAGTTTGCCCTTCGCGAGGTAGATAAGTCATTGGCCGAAGGCCTTACCGAGCGTGCCGAGATTTATGGTGCATTGGTAGTTCGGTGCTCCTTTGGACTAATTAATGCCGGACGCAATTCGGCTTAGTCGATTTCAAACACGCGTTTATTGATTTTCGCTCGGGGTGTATGCTCCGGGCGTTGTCTTTGGACTTCAGTCTACAGTCTTCAGTCTACAGTCTACAGTCTTCAGTCTACAGTCTACAGTCTACGGTCTACAGTCTACGGTCTACGGTCTACAGTCTACAGTCTACGGTCTTCAGTCTTCAGTCTTCGGTCTACGGTCTACAGTCTACGGTCTACAGTCTACAGTCTACAGTCTACAGTCTACAGTCTACAGTCTACAGTCTACAGTCTACAGTCTACAGTCTTCAGTCTTCAGTCTACAGTCTACAGTCTTCAGTCTTCAGTCTTCAGTCTTCAGTCTTCAGTCTTCAGTCTTCAGTCTTCAGTCTTCAGTCTTCGGACTTCGGACTTCCGTCTTCCGTCTTCGGACTCCCGCCTTTTCTACTGCCCCGTCACTCGGCCTATCAAATAGCTCTCGCTGACAGGTCCGTAGCTACGCGAGTCAATGCTGTTATCAACGTTGTCCTTCAGCATAAAGTAGTAGCTGTTTTTAAAGGTATAGGCGGAAACTATCTTACCGTCGATGTATAATCCATCCAACCTTAGTTCCGCATCAATGGACTCTCCACCAATTATTAGAGGTGCGTAAATCTCGAAGTTTCCGGCCTCTAGCGAAATACTATCGCCTTTAGTTGGGAGCCTGAATCCTTTTTTGAATTTTGATAGCAGGTGCATAAAGTCGTGGTGCGAACTGACCGTTTCGTGCACTATCGATTTTACGGATTCAAACGCCTTTATCTTTTTTGCCTGTTCCTTGGTGGCGTAGAGCTGCACTATACCGTCTTTTCCTGTCGAAGCCTCTTCTATTTCGATTTTAGCGAGCATTGCTTTTGAACTTCCTTTTGCCTTGAGGTGGTAGAAGTATTCTGCGCTCAGTGGATAGCTCACCGCCACCCCATTTACAATGATTTGGCCTTGTTCTAGCAATACGATATCACCGGGAATGGCTACTGCTCGACCAAGAACGAACTTCTTTTTGTCAATGGGGATTTTTGGATTATCGTCTGGCTCGTTGTAGGCGTATATTTTCCCTTTGTCCGTTGACTTTATTTTATTGCTCCAGAAACGAATTGGAGGAAGTTGAAGTGTGAAATCATACCCGGTGAAATTTCCTACCGAATCCTTAGGACTCTCCCAGCTGAAAAGGGTTATCGGAAACCTGGCTCCTGGCGAAATTTTACTTATGGCAATTACCTTTCCCGACGAAAAGGTGGCTTGCATCTGTTCGTCCCTAACCATGACAATATCAACCAGCAATACCCGAATGAAGGTAATTAGAACAAGCGCAATTAAGAGAGCAATAATCCACTCCTTAATTGCCCCTTTCGATTTTTTGCCAGTGGTGGCAGGTCGCTTTTTTGCAATCGGTTTCTTCCGCGGGGCTGGTCTTTTTTTGCTCTGAACCAAAATGTATGGAGTTATTGAACTGTAAGGCTGTCGACTAACGTCGAGTCGGACAATACAGCAGTGGTATCCTTGGGTACATAGCGGGTATGACAGCTGTAATCCTTGGGGATATCGAGTTTAACTTTAGGGAAACGTCCGCGATACTGGGGGAATTTATCATCTTTTACTACCTTCTCCATGTAGTATCCATAAATGGGAAGAGCGGTTTTGCATCCCTCTCCCGTGGCAGTGGTTTTAAAGTGAATGGCGCGTGCTTCGGCTCCAACCCAAGTACCCGTTACCAAATTTGGAGATACGCCGATAAACCAACCGTCTGATTGATTGCTCGAGGTTCCTGTCTTTCCGCCAAAATCCATAGTGTTTCCGCGGAAGAGGTTGTAGCCGAATAGGGCTTGGGTAGTGGCGCCGTACTCTGTAAGCCCTGCTTTGAGCAGTTCTAGCATGTAAAATGCAGTAACTGGGGTTAAAACCTGCGTCTTCTTCGGTTTGGCTTCGAAGATCACTTCGCCCTTGTTATTCTCAATCTTGGTGACAAGGATAGGTTCTACCTTAAATCCACCATTGGTCATGGTGCAGTAGGAGTTCACAATTTCGTAGAGCGAAACATCACTTGAGCCTAATCCAACGGATGGAACCTCAACCAGAGGGGTGGTTATTCCCATCTTGTGCGCGTATTCGATTACTGTTTTCGGGCTAACTTTTTGGGTTAGCTGAACCGCAATGGAGTTTATCGATTTAGCAAAAGCATACTTAAGCGTCATGGTTTTGCCCGAGAAAGCGCAGTCGGCATTGTTAGGACTCCAACTCTTGTCGACACCATTTTCCACATAGTTGATAGTAACGGGTTGGTCGGTCATCTGATCGCATGGACCATAACCGGCATTCATCGCGGCCGCATAAACGTATGCTTTGAATAGTGATCCGGGTTGACGTCTCGACTGTTTAACGTGGTCAAACTTAAAATATTCGTAGTTAATGTCGCCAACCCAAGCGCGAATATAGCCCTCGTTAGGCTCCATCGAAACCAACCCAGCGTGCAGAATCTTCTTGTAGTAACGAATAGAATCCATCGGACTAAAGGTGGTATCCTTTTCTCCATTCCAGGTAAATACCCTCATTCGTGACGGCAGGTTCATATGCCTGTCAATGGAATCGGGGTTGTTGTCGAAATGTTTTGCCAGTGTTTTGTAGCGAGAGGTTTGTTTTGCTGCGTCCTCGATAAAGTTGGGGATATCTACTCCCTTTTCGTCAGCCCATGGATTCTTCCCTTGCCAGTGGTCGTAAAACCGACGCTGCAGCATCTTCATCTGCTTAGCCATGGCCTCCTCGGCATACTTTTGCATGCTGGAGTTAATGGTGGTGTGTATTATCAATCCGTCGCTATAAAGATCGATGTCGTTTTCCTTGAGCCAATCGCGAAGAAAGTTATTTACCGCATTACGCACGTAGCTGGCATTGCCATCGTTATTTTCGTCGGTATTGAAGTTTAGCGTAATGGGCAGTTTAACTAGCGAATCGTGTTGCATAGTTGTGATATACTTATACTTCTCAAGCTGATCGAATACAACGTTGCGCCGCTCGAGAGCCCGTTTGGGGTGGCGAATAGGGCTATAGCTGGATGGAGCCTTAAGCATTCCTATCAGTAAGGCGCACTCCTGCATGCTCAGTGCTGCGGGCGACTTCTTAAAGAAGGTGGTGGCTGCTGTTTTAATACCGTGGGTATTGCTGCCAAAGCTCACCGTATTAAAATAGAGGGTGAGAATCTCCTGTTTGTTGTAGAAGAGTTCAATCTGCAGAGCGGTTGACCACTCCTTTATTTTGTAGATAAATACATTTACCCCTGGGATGTAACCCAACAAGCCTTTGGAGTAATCGGCGCGGGTTTTAAATAGATTTTTTACCAGCTGCTGAGTAATGGTGCTTCCACCGCGCCTGTCCCCCTGAAGGGTGGAGGAGATGGCGGCAAACGTTCCCTTGAAGTCGACACCAATGTGGTGGTAGAACCGAATATCTTCGGTGGCAATAAGCGTCTTGATTAGGAAGGGATTTATCTCCTCATAGGTTACGGGGGTGCGGTTCTCGACAAAGTATTTCCCCAGTAATTTTCCGTCTTCGGAGTAAAGTTCCGAGGATATGTTCATTTTTGGATTCATCAAGTCGCCAATCCAAGGCGAACTCCCAAAAAGCCAAAGGAAGTTGATGTTGATGAGCAGTAGGAGCGTAAACAGAAATACAAGAAACGCCGAGATATAGAATAACACCTTTTTGTAGGTAGGATAGGCTTTTGCCTTTACAAATTGTGCCTTAATTTTATGGTAGAATTTCGTGAGGATTACCCAAGCGCGAATTGAAAGAGCAACCACTTTGTCCTTTAGCATACAGTCTTTAAATTTGTGCAAAGATAGCTCTGAAATCAGCACATTTTTTCTTTTATAGGAAGGTAATTTTGGTTTTCTTACTGTGGATTGAATCGTGTTGTAAATGGATTGGGAGAATGTCGAAAAAATTGGCAGACTATTCGTTTCATGATTGTTGGGTATACCAGTGTAAACAAAAAAGCGAGTGCCCCAATGAGGCACTCGCTTTTTTTATAGGAACAATTATCGAATTACCGAGAACATTCTACTCCATCGGATATTGCTTGGGAACGACTTGTCTTTGTTGAGCGAAAGCCAAATAAACGATCCCTTTCCTACGACATGGTCTTCGGGAACAAATCCCCAGAAGCGGCTGTCGGCAGAGTTATCGCGATTATCGCCCATCATAAAGAAGTAATCCATTTTGAAGGTGTAACTGGTTGCCAACGTACCATTGATAAATATGGAGGAATCTTTTACTTCCAGCTTATTTGCCTCATAGTGGCCAATAATGCGCTCATAAATGGGCAGGTTCTTGAGGTTTAAGTCTATGGTTACTCCCTTTTTAGGAATCCATAGTGGACCATAGTTGTCCTTGGTCCATGGGTAGTTTTTGCTGAATGGGAACACAATGCTGTTGCCTTGCTCTTTGTATCTCTCAACGCTAATCACAATAGGGAGTTTTCTTAACTCTTGAGCAGTTTCTGCTGAGAGGAACATGGTATGTTCGGATCTACTTGGATCAAACCCGCGTGATTCTTGAGGTATTTCTAGTTCGTCGAGACGTATATCGTTGATCTTTGATCCTTGCGTTTTTACTGTATACAAGAACTGTATGCCAGGGATACCTTCCTGCGGTTTTCCATTTATAAAAACTTGACCTTGTTTTACCTGCAATGAATCTCCCGAAACGGCAACGCAGCGCTTGATATAATTTTCGCATTTATCCATCGGTCGGTGAATTATGCGGGTACCAAAGCGATCCCATATGGCTTCTCTTCCAATGTATCGACATTCTTGGTAATAGTCGGCAGTTGGGTTATCGAGAAGCACGGTGTCTCCTGCGGGGAAG
Source organism: Williamwhitmania taraxaci (assembly GCF_900096565.1). Classification (NCBI taxonomy): domain Bacteria; kingdom Pseudomonadati; phylum Bacteroidota; class Bacteroidia; order Bacteroidales; family Williamwhitmaniaceae; genus Williamwhitmania; species Williamwhitmania taraxaci. The sequence goes on along the minus strand of NZ_FMYP01000049.1, from coordinate 5,706 downwards.
TTAAAAACCACCACATCGTTGCGCTTTACCTCACCCAAACCAGCTAACCGTTTGTAAGGCCATTGAATCCACTCCACAAACGACCGAGTTTCGGTAGCAAATGGCATGGTGTGATGCACAAAAGGGAACGCGATAGGGGTATTGGGCATTTTTGGACCATAAGCCACCTTGCTCACAAAGAGGAAATCGCCTACAAGGAGTGATTTCTCCATGGACGATGTTGGAATGGTGTAGGCTTCAATAAAGAACATCCGGATAAAGGTAGCCGCAATTGCAGCGAAAATCAGTGCATCTACCCATTCGGCGGTTGCACTCCGTTCTCCTTTTTTAACATTTCTTTTTTTCCAAAAGGTCCAATTCACCTTCTTGGTAATATACTGGTCGAAAATTATTCCCAACCCTAGTAAAAGGAAGTAGTTTCCAACCCAAATTACCCATAAGAGGTAAAACACTGCGGTGAGGCCGAACTTAAAATATTTGTTTTTCAGAAAGGCGAAAAAACTTTGCATGCTTGTCGTATTAGTTGCTTTACTATTTTTCAATTGGCAAATGTCTTGTGGTTGCAATCAATCAAGTTGATTTATTCTAAAGGTTCAGTAGATCATTCATTCCGTAAATTCCTTTTCTACCCACCATAAATTCAGCAGCCAAAATAGCTCCAAGGGCGAGCCCTTTTCGGTTTTTTGCCGCGTGGGTAAAGGTGATCTCATCCACGTTGGAACTGTAACTAACCGAGTGAACTCCGGGAACATTTCCTTCGCGAACAGATTTAATAAATACGTGGTCGTCTTTTTCAGCGGGATTCATGGTCCACCCAATCTTTTCGGGTAATTCCGCCGCAATTACATCGGCAAGTGTGATGGCCGTTCCCGATGGAGCATCTAGTTTTTGGATGTGGTGTGTCTCCTCAATTTCGAGGCTATAACCGGGAGTTTTTGCCATAATGGAGGCAAGCAACTTGTTTACCCTAAGGTAGATATTCACGCCAACGCTATAATTTGATGCGTAGAAAAAACCGGCGTTCATTTTTTTGCAGAGGTCCTCTGCTTCCGAAAGTTGTTCCATCCATCCAGTAGAACCGGAAACCACGGGCACACCTGCTTTAAAGCAAGCCGAAACATTGGTGAATGCGGTATGCGGTGAGGTAAACTCAATAGCAACATCTGCTTGTGAGAGTTTTTCTGTTGTAAGGTCGCGAAAGTTTTCCTTGTCGATGGTCAAAACAACCTGGTGGTTACGCTCCATTGCAATGGCTTCAATCTCGCGTCCCATTTTCCCGTAACCGATCAGGGCTATCTTCATACAATAAAATCTATTACACTATTTGCCGATAAAGATAAAAAAAAGGGCTAACGAATTAGCCCTTTTTAGATTATTTAGCTAACCTGAGGGTAGCCGATATGTTTGGTAGTTTAAAACTACTTTACTTGAGCAACAATGGCATTGAATGCCTCTGGGTGATTCAATGCGAGATCAGCAAGAACCTTACGGTTGATAGCGATACCCTTTTGAGTAACCTTACCCATGAATTCGGAGTAAGTCATGCCGTGCATTCTAACCGCAGCGTTGATTCTCTGAATCCAAATTCCGCGATAGATACCTTTTTTCTTCTTACGATCCCTGTAAGCGTAGCCTAAACCTTTTTCTAAGGTATTTTTGGCAACCGTAATTACATTACCTCTAGCGCCAAAGTTACCTTTGGTTTGTTTGAGGATTTTTTTTCTGCGAGCTCTCGACGCAACCGCGTTTACTGACCTTGGCATTGTTTTACATTTTAGAATGATTAGCGGCCTATTGGCTCTTCGTGCTAATTCACTCGGTTAAAACTAAAGTAAAAATTCTTTAATCGAAAAATCGAAAAAACTACTTAACAAGAAGGGCTCTTACTCTACGAGTATCTACATCGCTTACAAGGGCAGTGTGAGTAAGATTTCTCTTTCTCTTGGTTGCCTTTTTGGTAAGGATGTGGCTCTTAAATGCGTGTTTTCTCTTGATTTTTCCCGTTCCGGTCAAGGTAAATCTTTTCTTGGCTCCGGAGTTTGACTTCATTTTTGGCATTAAGTCCGATATTTATTTGTTAAACCACCTTACTTCTTTTTCACAACCGCTTTAGGTGTGATAAACATAATCATACGCTTACCTTCCAAGCGGGGGAGTTGCTCTACCTTTCCTAGGTCTTCCAAGTCTTGTGCAAAGCGGAGGAGAAGAATCTCACCCTGCTCTTTGAAGAGAATGGAACGACCCTTGAAGAATACGAAGGCCTTAACTTTCGCACCTTCCTTTAGGAAGTTTTCTGCATGCTTCAACTTAAAGTTGTAATCGTGCTCGTCGGTATTAGGACCAAACCTAATTTCCTTAACCACGATTTTGGTTGCCTTTGCCTTGATCTCCTTCTGTTTTTTCTTTTGTTGATACAGAAATTTCTGATAGTCAACAATTCTACAAACAGGAGGGTCCGCATTTGGAGAGATTTCAACCAAATCCAACTCAAGATCTTGAGCCATTTTGATTGCGTCCTTAATGGGCAATACCCCAGGAACTTCTATATTTTCTCCAACAACTCGAACCATTGGGGCACGAATGCCCTCGTTTAGCGCATGTTCTTGATCTTTTTGCTGTCCTGGCCTTGGAGGCATACCTCTTGGCCTAAAATTTTGTGTTGCTATTTTTAAGTCCTCCTAAAATGTTGGTTAAACTTAAACTTCTTCTGTCTCTTTCTTAACCTCTTCGGTTAAAAATTGTGCAAATTCTTCGAGTCCAAGTGTTCCTTGATCCCCTTCTCCTTGGCGACGGACGGAAACTTTTTCTTCAGCTTCTTCCTTTTCACCAACAATTAGCATGAAGGGAATTTTCTTTAATTCGTTGTCTCTGATCTTTTTACCGATCTTCTCATTTCGGTCATCAATCAGGGTGCGAATATCGTAATTATTTAGGAATAATGAAACTTTTTTAGCGTATTCGTTGTACTTTTCGCTGATTGGCAAAATAACTACTTGATCGGGTGTAAGCCAGAGCGGGAATTTTCCTGCCGTATGCTCTAGTAATACAGCAATAAAGCGTTCCATCGAACCAAACGGAGCACGGTGAATCATAATTGGGCGTAAACGTTTGTCGTCGCTGGTGATATATTCCAGTTCGAAACGCTCCGGTAGGTTATAGTCCACCTGAATGGTACCCAACTGCCAACGGCGTCCGATAGCATCCTTTACCATGAAGTCGAGCTTGGGACCATAGAAGGCTGCCTCTCCAACCTTGGTAGTGGTGTTCATACCTAACTCCTCGGTGGCCTCAATGATAGCTCTTTCGGCTTTTTCCCAGTTCTCATCCGTTCCAATATACTTTTCTGCATTATTGGGATCACGTAGCGATATCTGGGCAGTAAAGTCCTCGAACTTTAAAGTTTTAAAAATGTAAAGAACAATATCGATGACTTTTTTGAACTCATCTTTTAATTGATCGGGACGGACAAAAAGGTGGGCGTCGTCTTGGGTAAATCCGCGAACTCTTGTCAAGCCATGAAGTTCGCCGCTCTGCTCGTAGCGATATACCGTACCAAACTCGGCAAAGCGAATTGGAAGATCTTTGTAGGAGCGTGGCTTAAATTTGTATATCTCACAGTGGTGAGGGCAGTTCATGGGTTTTAGCAAAAATTCTTCGCCTTCTTCCGGTGTATGTATTGGTTGGAATGAATCCTGACCATACTTTGCGTAGTGACCCGAAGTAACATACAGCATTTTATTCCCAATGTGCGGGGTAATAACCTGCTCGTATCCATACTTACGCTGAATTTTCTTGAGGAAGTTCTCTAGGCGTTCACGGAGCATGGCTCCCTTGGGTAGCCATAACGGTAAGCCTTGTCCAACTTTCTGAGAGAAGGTGAACAACTCGAGTTCCTTACCCAATTTACGGTGATCGCGCTTCTTGGCCTCCTCGAGCAGCAGCAGATATTCGTCCAACTGCTTCTTTTGGGGGAACGTGATACCATAGATACGCGTAAGCATCTTGTTCTTCTCGTTGCCTCTCCAGTAAGCCCCTGCGATGCTCAGCAATTTGATGGACTTAATGTAGCTGGTGTCGGGAAGGTGAGGTCCACGACATAGATCGGTGAATTGACCCTGTGTATATAAGGTAATGGTTCCGTCTTCGAGATCGGTAATGAGTTCTACCTTGTAGGGATCGCCTTTTTCCGTAAAGTTTCTTAGAGCTTCGGCCTTGGTTACATCCTTACGAATGTATTCCTGTTTTTCGCGGGCAAGTTCCAGCATCTTCTCTTCCACCTTCACCAAGTCGGTTTCTGCAAAACTTTGCTCTCCAAGGTCAATATCGTAGTAGAAACCGTTTTCGATGCTTGGCCCAATGCCTAACTTTACTCCGGGGTAGAGTATTTCGAGCGCTTCAGCCATAAGGTGAGCTGAGGAGTGCCAAAAGGCCATCTTCCCTTGATCATCTTCCCATTTGTGCAGCACGATGCTTGCGTCCTCGGTAATAGGGCGGGTGAGGTCGGTGACCTGACCGTTTACAGTTATCGACAATACTTCCCTTGCCAAGCGGTCGCTAAGACTCTTGGCAATTTCCATCCCGGTTACTCCTACCGGATACTCCCTAACATTATTGTCGGGAAATGTAATCTTTACCATAGTGCATTTAATCTATTCAACAAAACCCCAAATATAACGGAATAACCTCAATTATGATGCCTCCGTTCTGTTGTTTGTTTCATTAATTTTCCAATCAAACAGAAGAGCTCGGTTCCCCGAGCTCTTAATGCACTATATTAGTGATCTTTTAATTGATTTTGCTGAGAACGGTATAACCAGTTAATTTTCCTTTACTGTCATACGATTCGGAGCGAACAAGGCCAAACTCTTTGGAGTAGAACTCGATGCTTTTTGCCGAGACTGTAAACATCATCTTCATTTCAATTTTCTGGCTCAGTTTATAGCAGGAGTAGGTGCCCGATGGTGTAGTTACCGATTCAATGCCTTCCACCTTTCGGTCGAAAATGCGCATGTTAAGGTTCATGGCAATGGGAGAGTCGCCCATGGCCATCTTCATTATTAAAGATCCTTCAGGAAGATCCATCCCGGGTGCCATGTTAAATGGTAATTCTAGCGGTTTTCCTTCAATGGTAACGTTTGCCCCGCTGAACGATTCTTTTGATTTTGCATCCAAATAGTTGCGCATGTCCACCGAAATGGTTCCGTTTTTGCAGGTAATTACCATGTTGGAGGAACCGGCCAACTTCCCTTTTTCATCGAAGTATTCGCTGGCAAGGTCTACCTTAAGTCCCTGAGAGGTGTTTGTAATCTCCTTGACGGTTTGCTTTACACTGCTCGTTATTTTGTTTTTAGGGCTGAATGATTGTTGTTCAATTACCATCCCTTTTTTATATGGGAAGAAAGCGTCGCAAGTTTGCGCCTTGGTTACAAACGGGGCAGCTATTATAAATAGGCCCAAGATGATGGATTTCGTTTTCATCATGATAATTTATTAATAGTTAGGTTTACTCCAATTCATTATTCAAAGGTACATTATTCTAGGGTGAAATTTATCGAGGAGTGTTATTTGATTTGTTTTTCTGAGAATACGATTTTGTTAACTCCTTATATCCGCAACATAAAAGCATAAAATAATCGGGAACCCCTGTAATAATAATCATCACAAGGCTTTCCCGATTAAAATATTTTCACCTACTTAGGTGAAAAC
>NZ_FMYP01000048.1 GCF_900096565.1 Williamwhitmania taraxaci | reverse complement strand
TATGAACCAGTTGCTAGAACGGTTGCGGTGATGTTAAGCGAAGCGATAGCGCCGTTGGCCTGATTACCAATAGTCCAGATACCCGTAGCCGGAACATATGCCGCACCGAGGTCGTTGGATACGTATGTGTAGCCAGATGGGAGAATATCTGTTGCAGTAACTCCTGTGGCTGCGTTAGGACCATTATTGGTCACCGTTAGCGTGAACACTACGTTGCTGCCTACGTTAGGAGTTGCACTGCTAGCGGTTTTTGATATGGAAAGATCAGCACAAACAGGGGTGTTTAATGTCGCTGAAGTTGCTGTTGAAGAGATACAGCCAACAGAGTTTTTTGCTGTAACGTTATACGCATTCACTGCAAGTCCTGTAAAAATCCCGTCTGTGTTTGTGTATGTTGAACCGTCGATGGAGTATGTCATGCCTACACCGATAGGAGCAGTAACCGTTATGGTTCCTGTAGCCAAAGTGCAGGTAGGTTGCGTAATGGTTACTGTTGGTGCAGCAGGTTTGGCTGTTATAACGATCTGAACATTATCGGTGCTATTGGTACAGGGGGAATTGGCAATGGTCCATCGGTAAACATAAGTTCCGGTAGTCATACCCGTTAACGATGTCGTAGGGGAATTTGGAGCAACAATAGTCGGTGTATTTGGACCGCTTATTCTGGTCCAAGTTCCAGTTCCAACAATAGGTGTGTTACCGGCAAGCGTTGTTGACGTTGCTGAACATAAGGCTTGATCAGGTCCAGCATCAGCCGTGGTGGGATTTTGATTGAATGTAATATTAACATCGTCGAAGTTGGAACATGATCCATTGGCGATAGTCAATTTTAATGTGTATGACGATCCTGCTACGCCAGTAAATGTTGAAGATGGAGAGTTTAATGAGTTAATAACTCCTCCGGTACCTGAAGTGATTGTCCAAGTTCCTATTCCCACGGAAGGTGTACTACCAGCAAGAGTAATCGTTGTTTGTCCACAGGTTGCAGAACCTACCTGATCTAACCCAGCAGTGGAAATGGTCGGGATATCGTTAATAACTATATCTATATTATCGCTGCTACTTGCACAAGCACCACTGGCTATTGTCCATTTGAGAGTATAGGTTCCTACAATTGTCCCTAGCACACCTGTGGTAGGTGAATTTGGATTTACAAATGTGACTGTATTTGGACCTGACACCTGTGTCCACGTGCCAATTCCTGTTGCAGGGATATTTCCTGCTAAGCTAATGGCTGTGTAGTTACAAACATTCTGATCGCTACCCGCTAGAGCTGCTGTAGGTAAGCCACTATTGGTAATTGTAACATCATCGGTTAAATCGCACAAAGAGGCATTTGAAGAAGTCCATCTGAGCACATATACTCCTGGTATCAGCCCTGTGGCAGTGGTTAAAGGATCAATATCACTTGTAAAAGCGGCACTATTAGGCCCGCTTACCTGCGACCATTTTCCTGCTCCCCCAGTTATTGTATTACCGGCAAGGGTAACACTATTCAGGTTACAAACATTTTGATCTAGGCCTGCATTAGGCGCCAAGGCGTATCCCTTTAGAACAACTGTAAGATCAGCAAAGGAAGCCAAACAAGGTCCATTTGAGATAGTCCATCTAAACACATAAGTTCCCTCCAGCGATACTGTAACCGAACTGGTTGGTGAAGTTGTTGCTGAAAAAACAGAAGTTCCAGGTCCACTTTGCTGAGACCATGAACCAAGCCCAATGGTTGCAGTATTTCCGGATAAGGTTGTGGTGTATCCGCAAAGATTTTGCGCTGCACCTACTGTTGCTGTGGTCGGCGTTTGGTAGTTATCAACTCTAATTTGATCTTTTGAAGAACATGCTCCATTGGCAATGGTCCATTCAAAAATAAAGGTTCCGTAGTTATTCCCTGCTTGAGGGGTAAATGTTGCATTCTCCAGAGATGAATTATTCCATGATCCAACTCCACCAGGTCCGCTTAGCTTTGACCATATTCCAGTTCCAGTTCCAGCTACGTTTCCATCCATGGTAAAGGGATTTCCCATACAAAGAACTTGATCTGGGCCAGCTGTTGGTGATGTTGGAGTACTATTAATAGTAACGGTCATTGTTGCATTTGAAGTTGCACAAGGTCCGGCAATGGAGTATTGAAAAGTATAAATGCCAGCAATTAGTCCGCTTGCAATGGCGGTATTGCTCCCAGTTGTTGTGATTGTTGCCGCATTTGGCGTAACCCCTACTTGAGTCCAGGTACCCGTGCTTAGGGAGTTTCCAACTAAGTTGGCTGATGTTTGATCACAGAAACTTTGATTTGCACCTGCAGTAGCAGTAGGTGTATAGGTAATCACAACATCATCGGTGCTTGCGGGACAGAATGGTCCGTTTTGTGAGACCCATCTTAATATGTAAGTTCCCATTATCATTCCTGATATCGTTGCTGTTGGTGAGGTTACGCTGGTAAAGGTTGGATAGTTTGGTCCAGAGACTAAACTCCAAGAACCAGTTCCATTCGTAACGGGAGTGGCAGCGAGAGTTGCAGTTGTTGTTGGAGGGCAAATGCTTTGATCCGGTCCGGCGAGTGCAGTAGCTGGAGGCGTTGCCACATTTATTATTACCTCTTTGTAGTTGCTTGCACAAGCGTTATTGGTGATTGTCCATCGGTAGGTATACGATCCATCTACCATCCCGGTAACGGTGGATGTTGGGGAGGCTGGATCGGTAATGGTTGCAATATTTGGACCCGCCATCTGAGCCCAAGCACCAACTCCAACTGCGGCAGTAGTAGCAGCTAATGTAGCAGAGGTAGTGCAAACACCTTGAGTTGGCATGGCTGCAGCTATCGTTGCTGGGGCCGAAATGGTAACCATAACATCATCAAGCGTTACAACGCAAACGCCATTGCTGATCGCCCATTGAAACACATAGGTTCCATTGGTCATTCCGGTTACAGTAGAATTCCCCAAGGTTGGATTTGTAATGGTACAGGCTGGACCGGAAAGTTTTGTCCAAGTTCCGGTTCCGGTTCCAGGGATATTTCCGGCCAAGGTTATACTTGTAGTTCCAGCAGCTAAGCACTGATCTGCCCCTGCTGATGATGGGGAGGGGCCTGGAAGACCTGATGTGGTAATCACTACATTACTAGCAGATGTGTTACAACCATTGGTAATAGTCCAAGTAAATGTATATGCTGTAGATGCTGCCATTCCTGTGACGGAAGCATTTGGAAGGTGTGTGTCGTTGAAAACAAGGCCTGCACTTGGCGATACAGTCCAAGTTCCTATTTCGTTTAGAATAGGAGTATTACCCTGCAGATTAATTTGGGATGAATGGCATACGGTACTGCTTGATCCGGCAGCCGAAACAGTGGGGTTGGTATTGGATACCAAAACGTCAATCTCATCCTTAAAGTAGGGGGCAGTTAATCCACCTGTTAAAACCCATCGAAAAGTATAACGTCCATTGGTTAACCCGGAAATTGGACAGGTAGAGAGTAGGGGGTTGGCAATCGTAGCAGAGTTGGGTCCGCTTATCTGGACCCAGTTACCGAATCCCATAGCGGGTGTGTTGCCTACTAATGTGGTGTTATAAATATTGCATCCTAAAACCTGATCGGTTCCTGCATTACTCAATGATGGAGTGCGCGACACATATACATTTACATCGGCAAAAGCTTCTCCGCACGAACCAATACCACTATTAGAATATCTCCTGAAGCGAATGGTGTATTTCCCAATATTTGATAATCCATTAACCGTTTGAGGTGAGGATGCATTTGCCCATACCGGTACAACGGAACCTGCCGGGTTGCTGATGATAGCCCATTGGGTAGTGTTTCCTCCTGAAGTTGTGTAGGTAATTGGTGTCGTTTGTATATCTACGGGTAGGATTACCTCTTTGAGTGAGGTTATTGTAATGGTAGGTGCTGCGGTGAAACTAATGGTAGCCGTTCCTGAAGTTGAACTACACCCTGTGACATTAGAAATTATATAGTTATAGGTTGATGAGGCTGGTGGTGTAAGGCTGGTAACCGTTGTGTTTGGACTATTTGGATCGGTAATGGTACCATTACCGGTTAACTTTGTCCACGTTACTGTTTCTCCTGCATAGGTTGGCAGGTTTCCTATCAATACGGCTGAAGTTCTGCCATCGCAAAACGCTTGTGTGCCTAGAGTTATTGTTGCAGTAGAGTTTGCACCCACCGGGGTAGGAACTGTAATTACCATATCGTCGCTGCCGTTAACGCAACTTCCGGTTGCTGTCCATCGAAGGGTGTAGGTTCCGGCAATAAGGTTGGTTACCCCTGACGTTCTTAATGTAGGATTTGTTATTGTTGCAGCGCTTGGTCCGCTTACCAACGTCCAAATTCCACCCTGTCCACCGGTTCCGTTACCAGCAACTGATCCAGCCATGATGGCCGAGGTGGTTGTAGAAAAACATTTGCTAGGATTAATATCTGGTCCTGCACTAACAGGTGTTACACCACCTTTATTGGTAATTACTACATCATCGGTAGACGTGCAACCATTGTTCGTTATAGTCCAGCGCATGGTTGTTGCGCCTACGCTTGCTGCCGGCAAGTTAAACGTGCTTGTTGGATTCGTAGCAGTATAAGCCGCTATTCCAGAATTGTTTCCTCCAACAATAGACCATGCACCTGTTTCAGGGCCCACAACAGCGTTAGCAGCTAGCGAACCTGCGCCTGTACCTGGACATAATATTTGGTCAACGCCTGCATTTGCAGTAGTGATGGGCTTAACCGTAAAGGTGACCTCATCGAAAACAAATGTTCCGTCGAGGCATGTTGTTGAGAGTCTAAATTTATAGGAGTTATTCCCAGTAAACCCCGTTGCCGTAGTAATAAGTGCTGCAGGATTAGTTATAACTACAGCAGGACCACTTACCTGCGACCATGTTGTAATAGCTGTCTGGAACAGGCCAGACTTTGATCCATTCAGTGTCATCACCTGATTGCCGCAAATGGTCTTATCTACATCTGCATTTACGGAGCAATTTTGAGCAACTGCAATATTCTGAAGACCAAGAAGAAGTGCAAGAGTAACAAGAGTTAAATGCCTTCTAAAAAACAGAATTGTTGTGGTTTCCATCGTATTTGATCTTTGTTTGGATGAGGTTACATATATATCATTAAATCTCATGTTGTTGTGAGATATTAAGAGCAGTGTTTTTCTTGCAAATTTCATAATCACTTCAAGTTGCAATAAATAGTTTGTTCCTTACCCACGCGATTATTACACGAAGGTTTTTTATTTATGGGAGAATCAAAATAGCATTAACTATGAAGTAGATTTGGATAAGTTACGGATAATTATTGATTTTTATTGAAAGTCGTTCATTCCACCATTATTCTAATGCAAATGAAAAGAGATAATGAAAAATAGCCATACCGTTAGTCTATTTGTTACACCCATTTTTATCCTTCCTAAAAACTGTTTTTTTGTTACCAATATTTGTGTTTCGTAAAATCATGCAAGTATACGGTGTTGTTTTTCTGTTATCAATGCTGATAGGATCAATGCACGAAACTCTTACACTAAGAATTTTCTTACTGTATTAACGTAAATGTATTGCAAATGAATGGCTGCTTAAGGGGCTAAATAAGAGAATGTTATTTAAGCCTACTATTTTGTTCTAAGTGCCCCCAAAAGTGTTCTGAATGGATGTGAGAAAAATCCTTTACTAAATATCAGGTTGACAGACTACCCGAAATTTTTCAACAATTCTTTACGATAGTCTTTTGACAAAGGGATGGAATACTCGGGTAAAACGATTTCATTAGAATTTATCTTTTCAATGAATCGAATGTTTACGGCATAGCTGCGATGAACCCGGGCAAAGTTGGATGGTAGTTTTTTGAGGTAATCGGTTAGTGAGGTGCGCACAACATATTTTTGGTTTTGCCGGGTAACTATTTCGAGGTATACATGCTCGCTCTTAAGGAAAACAATGTCATCAAAAACAATTTTGTGGTAGGAGGTACCTTTCTTTACCAGTAAATAGGGTTCATAAACCGTGGGCTCGGTAATTTGTTCCTTTTTTTGATCGAAGTTATAAAGGGCAATTTCCAGCGAGGTGTATATATCCTGTTTGGTAAATGGCTTCAGCAGGTAGGCGCTGGGTTTGGTTTGCTTGGCTCGCTCTAGCGTGTTCTGATCGGAGTTGGAGGTGAGGAATATAAAGGGGATGCGATATTGGCTATTTATGATTTCGGCTAAATCAACTCCATCCTTTACGCCAGAAAGCTGAATGTCGATGATGGCAATATCGGGCAACTCTTTTTCCATCGACTCTATGGCCTGGCTGTAGTTCAAGGCGGGTTCAAAGCTTATGTAGCCTACGCTATTCAACGATTTCACAATGCTATCGGCAATAATGATTTCGTCTTCAACAACTAAAACTTTCCTTGGGCTATTTGGCATTAGAGCGTCAGTTTTCGGGTGAGAGTATCCTTAAAGGTTACCGTGAAAGTGGTTCCTTGGTTAAAGCTGTTTGAAAATGAACCATGCAGTTGCTTGCATAGCCTTGGAATAATATGTAGACCAATACCCTCATTATTTTGGAAGTCAAAATTTGTGGGTAGGCCAGGCCCATTATCGTAGACGGCAAGCACGTAGTCTTCGTTCGTTTGTTTCTGCAATGTTATGGAAAGTTTCGGGTATTCCGAAAAGTAAAGGGCATATTTAAAGGCATTGGTTACCAGCTCGTTTATAATTAAGCCCAACGGAATAGCGGTATCGAGGTCGAACTGAATTCCGTGGCAATCAACTATAACTTCCGTTGCGCGCGGACTGGTATAGGTGGTTTTAACTTGTTCCAATAACTTGTAAATGTAGTCCTCCATGGAAATAATAGCGAGGTTTTCATCCTGAAACAGCATTTGGTGGATTAGGGACATTGCTTTTACCCTATTTTGCCCATCGGCAATAATAGAGACTAGTTTATCATCGCTATCCTTTTTAAGATGCAGTTCAAGAAGGCTTGATATTAGCTGCAGGTTATTTTTCACCCGGTGGTGAATCTCCTTCAGCAGAATTTCTATTTTTTCGTTTCTATTTTGGAGTTCTATTTTCTGTTCGTTCAGGGAACTGTTGGCAATTATAAGTTCTTGGGTTCGAATGGTGACGGTTTCTTCAAGGAATTGGTTTTGCTTCAGTCGTAACTCATCCATTGATTTAAGAGCATGATACTTTTCTGTTTCACTTGACCGCATTTGCTCTGCTACGGCGATGGTAGAGAAGGAGATAACAAAAACACCGCCTAAATCATTAATTATGGAAAGAATCTGATTACTCCTTTCCCTTAAAAGGAAGAAGAGCGTCGCTCCTCCAATAAAAAGGCCTGCATGGGCAATAGCTGCAATGGCAAATATCCGCTGGGGCAAATGCAAATTCCTCCATACCTTGAAAGCAACCACAAGTACAATAATGTTTTGGAAACTAAACCAAAGGACGTTAATCTTGCTGGCAAACAGATAATTTGAATAAATTACAATTATTGAGTATGAGACAAAGGCCTGAATAATTATGCTTCCCACCAGCCACGTTAGTAGTATATTAAGAAAAGGGGTTACAGTTTTTAGTTTAAAAAAATCTTTGATGAGGAGAATTATCCCTATACTCGAAATGTTAGGTAAAAATGCAATTATACTCCACACAATGGGAGCATGGTTTGGAAAAACAGCATCGAGCATATAGCCGTTTAGCAAAAAGCCATAGGAGGTCATTCCTAAAGAATATATCGTGAGCCACAGGTAGTGCTTGTTTCGAGTAAAGGCAAAGGAGAGTATGCTGAGGATGATAAATATGAAGAATGCGCCTAGAATAAAAAAATCGTAGATCTGTTTTGTGTATTTTGCTTTTAGGTGGCTTTGCATTTCCCTTACAACGAAATTTAGGGGAGGCATATGGTGCTTGGTGTGTTTTACTACCAGAAGAATATTGGTGGTGGTGTTGGCCCCAAACATAAGCTCAAAGTGAGTTCTGCTATCGGTAAAATTTATGCTGTCGGCTTTTTGGAAGGTTCCGGAAAGTTTATGTTTCACTATTCTGTTCCCATCCAGAATGTAAAGTTCTACATAGGTTAGATTTTTAAAGGTCAGTGCTAAATCGATCTGTTCGCTTGTCTTGTTAGATATTGTAAACTTGAGGTAGTACTTACTAACTGGATTCTTACCCTTAAAACCCAACAATGGATTGAACAAATCTGGATTGTGTAGTAGTGTGGTAAGGTTTGTTGTATCCTCGACATCCTCATAAACTGAAAGATAATCTTCCAACGGTATGCCTTCTGTAATCTGGTTGTGGCTCCTAATATCAAGTATATTCTGTGAAAAGGTTGTGGTAGGAATAAGCACAATGCCTAGCAGTAATAGATACCGGTTAACATATTTTCTTACCGACATAAGCAATTTTTCTTTTGCGTATAGACAGCTTTCGCTTTACCGTATAAATATAACTTTTTATTGAAACAACAGCCATAGGAATGGATGGCTGATTCAACTATCACATGAAATAACTATTCTTGGATGACTCCTTGGTAATAGATTTCACCAATAAGCACAACCAATATGAAAAATACTTAACTTGTGATTGTTTTTCTTGTGTGTCTTTTCACTGATTTGTTAAAACTTAGGATATGAAGCATATAATTGTCCCTATCGATTTTTCTAAGGATTCTTTGAATGGTCTGAAGATGGCGGTATTTCTTTCTAAGAAAATGGATTGTCACATTCAAATGGTTTTTGTTCAGGACAAAGTTCAAGACCATGCACGCTTCAGCCTTGTGGAAGAGAAGAATGATGCAACGTTAAAGTTCGAAAAATTGGTGTTGGAGTACACTCCCAAGATTGGCAAGGGCAGCCGACTAAACTATATCATCAAGAAAGGAAAGATTTACAAGAAGATTGTTGAGCAGGCCGAGGCGTTTGAAGACTCGATGTTGGTTTGCTCTACGCACGGTGCCTCAGGTTTTGAAGCACTCTTTATTGGAAGCAACGCATTCAGAATAGTTACGGCCACCGATAGGCCTGTTATTACGATTAGACATGGGCGCTTCCACAAGCAATTAAAAAAGATAATTCTCCCTATTGATATAACTGCCGATTCGAGACAAAAGGTTCCGTTAACCGCCGAGCTGGCTCAACTCTTTGATGCCGAAGTTCACGTTGTTGGAGTTACCTCCTGGGGCGCCGAGGATATTGAGGCAAAGGTAAAAGCCTATACAAATCAGGTTTATGAGTTCTTGGATGCCAATAATATTAAGGTAGTGAAGGAATACCTCCATGGCGATAATATTACCGACGTAATTCTTGATTACGCTCAAAAAGTGAATGCAGACCTAATCAGCATTATGAGTGAACAATCAGTTAGTATAAGTAATTTTGTTCTTGGCAGCTACGCACAACAGATGCTCAATAAATCAAAGATACCGGTTCTGATTGTACATCCTAAAGAGGTTTTTGTAATGGGGAGTTTCCGAACCCAAGGCTCGGCCTATTAACTATGGTTGTAGCGGAGCAATAAATGCTTCAGGATAATCTTTTTTTACCAGAATGAGGAGCGCTTTTGCGCTCTCCTCTGTTTTTTCGGGCCCTATCAGTATCCGGTAAATCGGTTTTTCTCCATGGGTGGATATATCCATTAATGTGGGTCTGTTGTAGGTTTTCTTGATGATTTCAACAAGCCGAATAAGGTTGGCCATCTCGCTAAAACTACCTATTTGAACTGCCCACCCCTCGGCTTTTGCCGTTCTCATCTCCAGTTGAATTAGTTCCTTGGATGGCCCTTCATCCTTGACTTCTTCCGTGGAATCGCTACGTTCGTTAAATGATAAGTGAATGCTCTCAATCCTTACATTGGCCGTTCCAGAGACAAGCATCCCCAACTTTTTGGCTGCGGCATACGATACATCGATAATTCGCTTTTTGGAAGAGGGCCCTCTGTCGTTTATTTTTACAACTACGCTCTTGCCATTATCGAGGTTGGTAACCTTAACTTTGGTACCAAATGCAAGGGTAGGATGGGCTCCTGTGAGTTTATGCTTGGAGTATTGTTCACCGCTGGAGGTGCGCCTTCCATGAAATTCGTGTCCGTAGTAAGAGGCAATTCCCTCCTGAACAAAGGTTTCCTGACCACAACCACTTCCAATGCCTATCCACAAAATGGCGCAAAGAGTTATAAACATTTTCATGGCAGTTGGAATTTTGAGTATCACTAAAGATAGTGTCTATAACTGGGAAAACAATTTATCCACCATCTGGGGCGTGCATTACGCTCATCTTCAGGTTTAAATCCGCTGATGGCTGTGCTGTTCTCATGGCTCTTTGTACCCAAGATGCTTTTCTTGGGTCGAAGTATTCCGTTGGAAGGGCTACTTGAAACGATACATTAGTCCGACAAACATTCCTAGCCCCGTCTCCTTCGATGCGGAAGGTACACCTTCAACGGCCGGATTATAAAGGTGTGCAAAGCCCATATAATACCGAACTTCGGCTTGTAGCGCAATGGATCCAAAATGTACATTCAATCCTGGTCCACCGGTTAGCCCATACTGAAAGCGACGGTCGTATCCCTTTAAAAACTTGGTATCGGTTGATGTGGTTATGCCATCCCGGGTTAACTCCTCGGTCTGCTTAAGCACATAGCCAAAGTAAGGGCCTGCGTTTAGGAACAAGGAAACAGCGCGGTAGGTAAGGTGTAGTTGAGCCATTAACGGAACTTCAACCATTTGTTGGGTAAGTTTATAGTCAGCAGTATCCCCTTGAAGATATTTGTATCCACGTTCGGCGAGCGCTACTTCAGCTTGAATACCCCATTGAATACCCCAAAACTTTTCCCCCCAATTTGTAACGACTAAGCCGTAATTGTTTGCATTGCCCACACTCGACGACTTCCTGTCGGGCTTAAAACTGCGGTTGGTGGTTAAGAAGCCACCCCGAACACCAAGTTCCATTTGGGCGGAAGCCATTGATATTGATGCTGCGAGAAGAACAATAAAAAGGAAGTATCGCTTCATTAGATTATATTATTAAGGCCAAAGAATGATGGAACGCACATACTGTGTAAAAATTAATTCATACCCGTTTGATTTTGATAAGTATATGGGTTTAATCGTTCGTTTTATTTTGTTACCAAACCAATTTTTGATTCTACCGATTGAATTTTTTGCTCCATTCGGCTTCCTGTTTCGTGCTTAATATCCATGGTCAGCGATAGGTAAATACGCTCCGAATGGGGCTTGAGAATCTGGTAAGATTCATTTACAATTTGCAAAGCCTCCTCCATTGTATTGGTCTCTACAATTGTACTCATCGGGGTTAACTTGTAGCTAAAACCGCTGCTTCTCACATTTTCCACTACTTTGCTCACATACTCCGAAACGCTTATTCCTTTATCGGTTGGGAATATGGCAAAACTCACCATTACTGACATTGTTCTGTGATTAGTTATTAAGAATTTTCTTTAAATCGAGCGGGATTTCGTTTTCCCAGTTCTTTTTTACGACAAAAATCTCTTTTTCGTCTGTCGATCGATAGTATTTCACCATTTCAGGCTGAATGCCCTTTATTAAATCCCCACCGTCCCAATGCTGGTTATCGTTTTCGTCGAATAGAATCTTGAGTTTATAGCTTCCTTCCGGAATGTAATCGAGGATTACATTTGCGTCGCTTTTTAGTGACAACTCACTAAACAAGATTCCTTTATCAGAAATAAATTGTAGAATCACTGGCGATTCTATTCCCGTGGCTTTTAGAATTATCGTTCCAAAGTTCTCTTTTAGGGCAACATTTATAGTTCCAATAATGGTATCGTTCTCTATTCCCGATGCCGAAACGAAGGCTCCAGGCAGAATCGTATAAAAGTATTTGGTGTTTTCTTTCCAATCAACATTTAACCTCAATGATCTTGGGAGTGTAGTGTTTTCGATGGTAAACGCTTGCGCTAAAGAATCTTTTTCAGTTTTTGCCGAGAGAGTGATTCTGGAAGGATCGGTAGTTGTAGGTGGATTTGGAAAAGTAAGATCGACCCCTATCGTAGGAACGACCCCCAACTCAACGCCAATGAAGGTGGGGTTAAACCCTGGTAGCCGTTTAGGTTCCTTGTTCTTATCCTTTTGTTCTTTATGGCTTTCGAAGGCAAGTTCAAGTCCTTTTGTTTTATATTCCAGTACCCGTTTTTCCCCAGTATAAAGATAGGTTAGTAGGGCCTTGAGCGTATCGCTCTTAATTAAGTTCGCGTTTGTAATCCAGAACAGAACGGTGTCGTTATTTCTGGAGTGTTCAATAACAAAGGGATCTTTTTCCATTGTCGAAAATACCAATTTGGGCAGTTCCGGATTTTTTTTGCTAAAGACGAGTTTCACTAAATCGGACTTTGGGCGCGTTGCATCCAGTAGCGTTAGGTTGATTGGGTCTTCCGTGAACATGCGAAGTATGGGCAACTTCCCATCGGATGTCGATTTGGTAACAGAATCGACGGGTTGCTTAGCCCTAGCCGAAATCGGTGTGCTTATGTAACCTACCTGCTCGGCATTCTGGTCGTAGCGGAGATTGTCGTTCTTATCGCTAACAGCCACCAATTTATATTCTCCAGCCGGAACATTAGGCACACGGAAATAGCCGTTTTTGTCGGCATAGGTATAGTAGTTCGGATTAGCAATATAAGGTAATGAATCAATTTTATCCTTGTAGATGAATACCTTAACGCCCTCGGGGACTTTAAGGGTATGGGCATCGAATAAGAAACCATCCACGGCAAGTGTATCGAGTTTGCTTCCCGTTGAAAACACCAACTGAAGGTTTTGTATGGGGTTACCCTCATTGTTGTCAACTACGGAATTTCCAAATCCAACGGTGTATGTTGTTTTTGCATCAAGTTGATCCTCCAGTTTAATTACAACCGATTTACCCTTTGGCATAGGGAAAGCCTTTGTCTTAAGCGGTGGTGAGATAAAGAACTGTTTTGCTGGATCTTTCAGTACAACATATTCGTCGAAGGTTAACTTTATCTCTTTATCGGTAAAGCCAGTTTGGTACATTTGGGGTGTGCTTGAGATTAGCACGGGAGGAATGGAGTCCTTATCACCTCCGCTAATGGTGCCAATACTTGCGCAGCGTGGCATCGAAAAAAGAATGGCACATGATGCCAAAACTATAAGTGGGAACTTTCTCAAGGTAATCTGCTTTTGTAAAAAGACAAAGTTAAAAAGTTTGGAGTAAACAGCACAGTTACGAGTAACTTAAAGTTTGAGAAACTAAAATGTGCTAACTTTATGGCCAAAATAAAACAAATAACTATGTTCTCAGGAATTGTAGAAGAAGCCGCCCCGGTTATAAAGCTGGAGCACGACAAGGATAACCTCCATATAACGATGGAGTGCTCGTTTACCAACAACCTTAAAATTGATCAAAGTATTGCGCACAATGGGGTGTGCCTTACTGTGGTGAAAAAGGAAAAAACTCAATATACCGTAACCGCCATTAAGGAGACCCTGCTGAAGACTAATCTTGGGTTGCTTTCTATTGGAGACAAGGTGAACCTTGAGCGAAGTATGAAAATCGATAGTCTTCTGGATGGTCACTTAGTGCAAGGCCATGTAGATCAAACTGCGGTGTGTGCCTTGGTTGAAGAGGTGAATGGCAGCTGGTATTACACTTTTGAGTATGACCCAACACTCGAGGGAAATATTACGGTGGAGAAGGGTTCCATTACAGTAAATGGTGTAAGCCTTACTGTTGTTAACTCGCAGGATAAAAGTTTCCAAGTGGCAATTATTCCCTACACTTATGAGCATACCAATTTTCATCAGTTTGTGGTGGGTAGTGTGGTTAACCTCGAGTTTGATATTGTGGGGAAATACATTACCAAGCTAATGAAACAATACATGGGAAAGTAAGGTTATGTGAAATGAAGTGTTAATACAACGCCATTTCTACAACCGATTAAGCTATCAAATAAAGATGAAAAGTACTACTCCGAAGGAAATAGCAACCCTTATTGCTCTGTTTACGTCAATTGTAACCGGCTTGATATTGGTCGTTACGTTTGATTTCGACAGGAAAAACTTTTATCTGACGGTAATCCTTTCCTGCCTAGCATTGTTTCTTCTTACCTATATCTTTTGTCTCTTCTTCCTTAGTCGCTTTATTTTCGAAAAGATCAAACCGATTTATCGTACCATTCACAGCTTAAATGTTTCGGACGAAAAGATTAAGGAAAATATCGAATACGGAAATATTGTAGAGGTGGTGAGTCGTGAAGTAGATACTTGGGTTAAGGGAAAGACGTTAGAGATTTCGCATCTGAAAGATTTGGAGAAATACCGAAAGGAATTTCTAGGAAACGTATCGCATGAGCTCAAAACCCCTATCTTTAACATTCAAGGGTACGTGCTTACGCTGCTCGATGGTGCACTCGAAGATCCAAAGATTAACCGAAAGTATCTTGAGCGAACCGAGAAGAGCATAAACCGCCTTATCTCCATTGTTGAAGATTTAGAAGAAATTTCGATGTTAGAGGCTGGGGTGCTTAAGCTTGCCAAGGAACGGTTTAATCTAGTATTTTTGGTTGAAGAGGTATTTGAGGCGCAAGAGATACGAGCACGGGACAAAAAGATCAAGTTACGATTTGACACGAGTTACGACAAACCCATTTGGGTTAAAGCGGATAAGCAAAAAATCTACCAAGTAATTACTAACTTGGTGGTGAATTCCATAAATTATGGAAAGGAGAGCGGGAAAACCACCATCACTTTCATCGATTTAATGGATCGTGTTTTGGTTGAGGTTAGCGACAATGGAATGGGAATACCAACCAAGGAAATTCCCCGTGTTTTCGAACGGTTTTACCGGGTGGACAAAAGTCGTTCGCGCGACCAAGGAGGCACAGGCTTGGGATTGGCAATAGTAAAGCATATTATTGAGGCACACGAGCAGAGCATAAATGTAAGAAGTTCGGTAAACGAGGGTACAACCTTTGGTTTTACCTTAAAGAGAGTTGTTTAACAAAAAAGACTACCAATGCTTGGATTCATCAACTGGGATGTAAATCCCGTAATTTTTGAAATAGGTCCCTTGGCTATTCGCTATTATGGACTTTTATTCGCATTTGCATTTTATGCAGCATATCTCATCTTCCTGCGAATTTTTAAACAGGAAAAAATATCGCTAGAGGTGCTAGACTCTCTTACTTTTTACATGATCATTGGCGTGGTTGTGGGGGCACGACTGGGGCATATCCTTTTTTATGAACCAGCTTACTATTTCTCCCATCCCTTGGAGATATTAAAAGTATGGCATGGCGGATTGGCCAGTCATGGTGCATCCATTGGTATTCTTATTGCACTTTACATGTTTTCGCGGAAGCACAAGCGCTCATACTTATGGGTGCTCGATCGCATTGCCATTGTGGTTCCGCTCAGCGGAGCCTTTATTCGTCTTGGAAACCTCATGAATTCAGAAATTTACGGTGGCGTAACCGAAATGCCTTGGGGCTTTATTTTTGTTCGAGATGGCGGAACGGTTCCAATGCACCCCACCCAACTTTATGAAGCCATTTGCTACCTTGCCATTTTTGGGTTGCTCTGGTGGATGTATAACACAGGACGCAAAATCAATGTTCCCGGCTACTTTATTGGATTAATGGTTACCCTCTTGTTTACATCACGTTTTCTTGTTGAATTTGTTAAAAACGTGCAGGTAGACTTTGAATCAACCATGTATTTGAATATGGGCCAGCTGCTTAGTATTCCATTTATTGTTGGTGGTCTTTTAACCATGTGGTGGTCTGTGAAGCATGCTAAGGCATAATATGTAGTAAGATAGTATAAAAAAGCCGCTCATTCGTGGGCGGCTTTTCTATTTAATAAAATACGCTATCTGAAATCGCGTTGCCTCATAGCCTCATAAATAAGAATGGCGGCAGAGTTGGAAACGTTCATGGAGTCGATTTTCCCACCCATTGGAATTTTAATTTTGGCAGTAGCTGCTGTTTTCCACTTTTCGGAAACACCCCAAGCCTCCGAGCCCATTACAATGGCCGAGGCAGTGGTGTAGTCAACTTGGTGGTAGTAGTGTGTAGCAGCAAGGTCGGTGGTGAATATGGAAAAACTATTTTGTGTTAGCCATGCTATGGCCTCATCCGATGTGCATACCGCTATTTGGTTGGTAAACAAGCAACCAACACCCGAGCGGATGGCATTTGGGTTGTAGATATCGGTCTTTGCGTCACAAATTAGCACAGCGTCTACTTGGGCTGCATCGCAAGTTCGAAGAATAGCACCTAGGTTTCCGGGTTTTTCTAGCGATTCCAACACAAGAATCAGTGGGTTATCCTTGAGCGATAGTTCGGTTATGCTAAGCATCTTTTGTTCAACAACGGCAATCAAGCCGCCATCATTAGCGCGGTATGCCATTTTGTTGAACACATCCACAGTAACCTCAATTTGCTCACAGCCATTAAGGTTTACAGGGTAATCTGTTTCAGGTTTATATATTTCAGGGCAAACAAATATCTTTTCAAAAACGTATCTGCTTTGCTGTGCCAAGCTTATTTCGCGCGTGCCTTCTATCACAAAGCAATTTTGCTCCTTACGGTCACGAGTTTTTTCGGTAAGTGCAACCACCCGCTTTACTTCGGGATTCTGAAGGCTGGTGATTTTCTTTTCCATGAAGCAAAGGTAGAAAGAAATTGAGTTTATTAAATTATTGATATCTCAAAATAATTATTGTGCTTACTTTGCTTTTGGATAACAACTTGAAATAATGGAAACAGAAAAACCCATCTTAACTCTAAACGATAAACTTGCTCTTGATAGAACTAACTTGGCCAACGAGCGCACATTCTTGGCATATTTCCGTTCGGCAGTTGTGTTTTTAAGCTCCGGTGTTGTTATACTCAAAATGTCAATTTTTGAGGATATTACATCTCTAGGAATCGTTCTACTGACATTAAGCCCGCTGGTATTGGGTTATGGACTGTTTCGGTTTGTCAAGATTCGGAGAAGAATTGCTACATACTATCAGAAATAGAAAGAGGTCAACCTTTGTGGGAATGACCTCTTGCTGATTGGATGCTATTTTAAATGTCTATCCCTCTATTTCATCTTCGTCAACTACGCCGGGTAGTATTGCGCTGGCTTGTGTTATTGGTAGTTCCTGTACATTTCTAAGCTTGCGTTCTATGGCGCGAGTTCGGGTGCCCACCAGCTGGTCGATATCTTCGTTTGCCTTAGTTATTTTCTCCTGCGCCTTTTTAAGCACATCGCCAAAGCGAGAGAATTCAGTTTTAACTGCACCTAGAATTTGCCACACCTCGCTGCTGCGCTTTTCAATGGCAAGAGTTCTGAACCCCATCTGCAAGCTGTTGAGGATAGCCGCTAAGGTTGTGGGGCCGGTAATTACCACGCGGTATTCACGTTGCAGCACCTCCATTAGCGAAGTGTTGCGGATAACCTCGGCGTATAGCCCTTCGATGGGAAGGAACATCACGGCAAAGTCGGTGGTGTAAGGCGGATCGAGGTATTTGTCGCGAATATCTTTTGCGTTATTCTTGATGGAGCGCTCCAGCTCCTTTATGGCTGTGGCAACGGCCTCGGCCGATCCGCTATCGTAGGCGTTTTGTAGCTGGTTGTACACATCGAGCGGAAACTTGGAGTCGATTGGCATGTATACCTCCTTGCCTCCAACGTCCTTTCCAGGTAGTTTTACGGCAAATTCCACCACATCGCGGCTGCCATTTTTGGTGGCTACGTTTCGGTCGAACTGCTCGGGAGCCATTATCTGTTCCAGAATGTTGCCCAGCTGAATTTCGCCAAGAATGCCGCGCGTCTTTACGTTTGAGAGCACCCGCTTAAGATCGCCTACACCGGTGGCAAGTGTCTGCATTTCGCCAAGGCCTTTGTGCACTTGTTCCAACCTATCGCTCACCTGCTTAAACGATTCACCCAATCGCTTTTCGAGCGTGGTTTGCAGCTTCTCGTCTACGGTGGCGCGCATCTCCTCCAGTTTTTTGGCGTTCTCGTCCTGCATTACCTTGAGGCGAACTTCCACTGTTTCGCGCACTTTCTCCAGACGAAGTTCTGTCGTGGTGTTTAGCTCGGTTTGCTTCCCAACCAGCTCATTAAACTTTTGGCGTTGCAGCTCGTTAAACTCTTTCACGCTCTGGGCAAAGCGCTCCTCAAACGACTTAAGGCTGGTGGTGAGTCCTTCACGGGTATCGTTACCCATTAGGCGCAGCTGCTCGCGGAAGGCGGTGAAACTCTCCTCTGTTTTTTTCTCGAAGTTACGCAGGGCAAGGCTCTGTTCCTCACGCGTCTCACGAGAGGTGCGCTGCTGTTCCTCTCGGCTGCGGGCAAACTCTTCGCGCAATATTTGTTCAAAGCGGGTTTGCTCATAGAGTATGGCATCCAGCTGTGCAGTATCTGTGGGACTCTTCTGCCGGCTAAGTATAAGCAACTGCACCGCAAGAACGGCAGCAACCAGCACGGCTATAGCAATTTCTAATATCATTATAGGTTTGTTTTTTGAAAGGCTAAGGTATGGAATTTGGGCAGTAAGTGAAACACCACAACTATCTATTGCTAAAGTTATAGTTTAATGAAGCACCTATCGCAAGCGGGTAGAGTATCAAAGAATCAACGAATTCAGTAATGAAGTGCGCTGCCCCGAGGGGCAGCGAATTGCTTAAAGAGATTAAACTATAGCCTCCTATTATTCAACACGCCCTTATCCTTCAGCATTTGGTAGTTGGAGCGTAGGCGGATAAACCAAAATATGCGCTCTTCTTGGTAGTAATCGTTGGTGCTTGGAATTAATCGCTTAAACGAGTTGTAGAAGTAGAACGCCACTGAACGCGAGCGGTTGCCGTTGTCTTCCTTGGTAAAGTAGTAGAGCGGGAATAGGCTCTTCTCCTCCTTGCCCTGTAGCTTCACGTTGGAGTAGAGCAGGTGCATAAACCGGAAGCTGCGGTCGCCGTTGGGGTAGCGGTCCCATGTAACCACTTTCCATAGCACACCATTCGATTTTTTCACGCCCATTTGGTTTTTAAAGGTGTAGAGTTCCCATAGAATGCGGTAAGTTTCGCGGGTGGTATCGATACTGTGGTAGTAAAAAGGCTGAATGGTAAAGTAGCTGGAGGCTGCGCTCTTCTTGCTCCAAACAATGGGTGCAATTCGGAAGTAGCGGTAGTTTGGTGCTTTGTCGTGCTCAATAATTGGCCATAAAATGCTTAAATCACTAGATGTTGGTGTGCTTTGGTGCCTGATTGCAACCAAAAGAATATCGAATCTTTTTGTTTTGGCGGTATCGCTGTAGGA
This sequence comes from Williamwhitmania taraxaci, assembly GCF_900096565.1. Lineage (NCBI taxonomy): Bacteria > Pseudomonadati > Bacteroidota > Bacteroidia > Bacteroidales > Williamwhitmaniaceae > Williamwhitmania > Williamwhitmania taraxaci. The sequence continues at coordinate 11,956 of NZ_FMYP01000048.1, read as the reverse complement.
GGAGTAGAGAGGAAATAGCATTTGGCGGTGTGTAGCCTTGGTGTTGATGTTCCAGAATAGAGGTGTAACCATAAGGTGGCGGTTGCCATTTCGGCGTGTCCCCTGCGAGTAAAGTGGTGCCAAGGTAAACGATCTATTTCTTGGATTATTGAAACTCCAAATTAACGGGAAAACTATGTTGGTAGTGTGGTTGGGTTTCCGGAACGACCAAACCAAGGGGAACAGCACGTCGTATTTTTTCGTGTGCAGGCTGTCGCCACTGCTGCCACTCCACCAAACGGGAAATAGTGTGGTATTGTGCCCCTTGAGATTTTTGAAGTGCCAATAAAGCGGACTGATGGCATAGTAGCTACTTTGGGTGTCGTTGTTTTTTCCTACGGAGAAAATCGGAGCCATGGTGAGTGAGCGATACTCTGGAGTTGTGAAGTTCCATACAAACGGGAACACCACGCGATGGTTGCGCCAGCCGTCGTTCAATGACCAGTAAACAGGGAAAATAGTGTTGGTGGTTTTGTTTCCATTTTCGCTGTGCCACACCAGTGGAAATAGCGTGGTGGTGAATCCGTTTGGCTTCTGAAAATACCAGAAAAGGGGCGTAACCACCAAGTGCTTATAATCGCCATTAGTATCGTTGCCCTTCGAGAACAGCGGCAAAACTGTAAGCGAACGGTAATTTGGATTTCGGAAGCTCCAAACTATCGGAAACGCTACGTGATTGTTCCGTAGGCTATCCTTCTTTCCATAGTAAAGTGGAATAAGCAATCGGGTATAGCTGGCGTTGCCTCCTTGGCCACTGTTGCGGCTCCACCATATAGGAAAAAGAATACTGCTGCTGCGCTGTGGCTTGGCAAAATGCCAGAAAAGAGGTGTTACAGCAGTGTAGCTTTTAAGCCCATCTGTTGTTTGCGAGTGAGTATACAGCGGAAAAATGGAGAACGATTGTCGAGTTTGGTTCTGAAACCTCCATAGTAGTGGAAAAACACCGTAGTGGTTTCGTCCAGCATCGCGGTAGTTCCAGTAAAGAAATGCTACGCGGCTAGTGCTACTATCGCCAGAGGCTGTGGCTTTATCTTTTTGATACCAAAGCGGAAACAGCAGCTGACCCTCGCCTTGCTCGGTGGTAAAGCGCCAGTAGAATGGCGTTGCGGCCAAGTATGAGCGCTTTCCATCGGATGATTTGCCTTTCGAGTAAAATGGTGCAAAGGTAAACGTGCGGTAATCGGGGTTGTTGAAGCGCCACACCAGCGGGAATAAGATGTTTCCACCGTATGTCTGTCGTTGCCATGCCCAGTAAAGCGGAAAAACTACGCTAGTTGTTTTTGCCTCTTCGCCTTCTCCAACCTTGCGGTGCCACCATATGGGTAGCAGCGTGTTTGAACTTCGCCCTGGCGATTTGAAGTGCCAGAATAGCGGCGTTACTATTGCGTGGCTTGATGCACCGTTGGGAGTTTTACCAACTGAGAAAAACGGTGCAAACGTAAATGTGTGGTAATTTTTACTGTTGAAGTTATATATAAACGGAAGTACTATTTGGTATTGGCTTTCGCTATTGGCCTCGCTCCAGTATAAGGGAAACAGCACCAGCGACGAGCTTTCTTCGGTGCGGCTTTTCCACTTGTGGCTCCAAACAAAGGGGAAGAGGGTGGTGCTTTCGCTCACATCGCTCTTGAATTGCCAGAACAGCGGACTAAGCATTAGGTGTCGACGCACACCATTGGCGCTGCAACCAGTAGATATTAGCGGTGCAATGGTAAGTGACTTGTATCGAGAATTATTTAAGCTCCATACCAGTGGGAAAATAATATGGTTTGATGTTGATTGGTCTTTGGATGAAAAGTAAATAGGGAATAGCAGCCGCTGCTTTTCTAGATTATCGCCAACGCGAACGGTTCGGTTCCACCAAATGGGAAAAAGTAGGTTGCTACTTTGGTTGAGCGAGCTAAAATGCCAAAATAGCGGCGTAGCGGCAAAGTATTGCTTTTGCTTGTTGGCATATTTTCCGTAAGAAAACAGTGGCAAAAGAGTTGTGGATTCTTTTGTTGGATTACTGTATTGCCAGTATGCTGGAAATCCAATGAGGTATAAGTGCTTGGTAATCATGTTGTTTTTATACCACACAAAGAAGAGTAGGTTGTTCTGAATTACCAGCCCATCCTTGGACTTTGCGAATTCCAGCACGTTAACTCGGGGTGCAATCTCCAGCAGAGTAAAGGTTTTTATCTGCTTTCGCTTATTGTTCGATTTGTGAATTAGCGATGGATAGTAAACAGATATAAACCGTTTGGTTTCCTCTTTTGCGCTGCTATCGCTCCAGTAAACGGGTAGTATGCGGAGGCTTTTCTCTCCCCGCTTAAAGTTTTGGTGACTTTGGTATATGGGAAAAATCACCTGTCTATCCGACTCAATATCACTCTTTGTGCGCTTAAATATCGGCCAAAGGTTTATGTTTCGGTCGCGGGTAATCCCAAAATCAAACTTCATTTTGGTGTTCACGGAGTCGGGTTGCGAAAATCCTGCTACAGGAATAGTCAGGCCAAAGAGAAGCCAAACAGCCACTTGTGCTGCACGAAAAAGTCTTTTTCTTCCGTTAGTTTGATGCTGCTTTTCCATATTCAAATAGCGCAAGAGGGTGTTCTTTTTAAAAAATAAAGGTAAGGTTATTGTCAACTTCATCCTATTGTCAATATTCTTTTTGGAATAGGGATATCTGCTGTTTATGGCAAAAAGCCCTTTAGTCTACCCGATAATTCAATATATAATTGCAGTTTGAGTGCACCTAAATCATTTTTGCCTTAAATTGACTTATGCTATATGCCTGAGAAACGGATAGAATAAACTGAGTCCAACCGATTGCGAACTATCTTTTCGGCTATAATTTTTACCAAGGAATAGCATTGTAGAAAAATTAAATGCTAATTTGAGTTCGAAATAATAGTAGATACATATAGTTACGATTAAAAAAGTGTGAATATAGGTGTGTATTACACCATAGCCTAGGCAACCGATAAGTCTCAGAAGTTTTTATTAGTTGATTTTGGATAATTACTTTCCCAGTTTTTTTTCAAACTCAAGGTTTATCGGTATTTTCGCACGTTTGTAGTAAACGATTAGCTATGAAGGAAATTACTTTAGGAATTGACATAGGAGGAACTAATACGGTATTTGGGGCGGTGGATCTCGAGGGTAAGTGCTACTTTGAGGGTAGAATACGGACCCAGGATTTCAAATCGTTCACCGAGTTTGTTGCAGAGTTGCGCTTCGCTATTGACAAGCACATAGGAACTCTCGATTTTTCCCACCAAATTCTAGGGATAGGAGTGGGTGCTCCCAATGGAAATTTTTATACTGGATCGCTGGATCTTGCACCTAACCTTCCATGGAAGGGAAAGGTTGAGGTTGCAAAGGAGTTCAAAGCCCAGTTCGATCTACCGGTTTGGGTTACTAACGATGCCAAAGCAGCAGCAATCGGCGAAATGATGTATGGAGCGGCTAAGGGAATGCGTGACTTTTTGGTGATAACCTTAGGCACTGGCCTTGGAAGTGGGTTTGTCGTTAATGGAAACCTTATATACGGTCACGATGGGTTTGCCGGCGAGTTTGGGCATGTTATTGTTAGCCACGATGGCCGGGAATGTGGTTGCGGTAGGCATGGATGCCTGGAAACGTATGCTTCGGCTACGGGCATTAAGCGCACAGTATACAAGCAGTTGGCGGATAGTTTAAAACCCAGCTCGTTGCGATCTGTTAGTTTCGACTTGCTTTCGGCTGATATGATTTCAAAGGCTGCTGAGGCCGGTGATGAAGTTGCTATTCAGGCGTTTGAGTATACAGGACAAATTTTGGGTAGTAAGCTGGCCGATGTTGTTCACATCTTTAGCCCTGAAGCTATAATCCTCTTTGGTGGTCTTGCTAAGGCAGGGGAACTTATTCTTGCACCCGTAAAGCATCATATGGAGTTGAACCTATTGCCAATATTTAGAAATAAGGTAAAAGTTTTACCATCAGGAATTCATGGTTCCAATGCAGCAGTGCTTGGAGCTGCAGCCCTCGCTTGGAAAGAGCTAGGGTTTTCGGTTAAATAGTTTTAGAAACGAAACAAACCAATGGCCGTTCTCGATCCTAGGGTAGTTGAATTTATCCATGAGCATTACGTATTAACCCTGGCCACCTCCTTTGAAGAGGAGCCTTACTGTACTTCTTGCTTTTTCTCCTTTTTGGACGAAGAAAACAGTTTTGTAGTACTCTCCGATAAAGATACTCGGCACATTCGCGATGCCTCTCACAATATTTTTGTGGCAGGAACCATACACAACGAGGCTAGAAGTTACGATCAGGTAAGGGGGGTTCAATATCAGGGTATTCTGATTGAGCCCACAGGGGAATTATTTCAAAAGGCTCGAAAAGCCTACCTTACAAAGTTCCCCACTGCGGTTATTAGCACATCGACTCTTTGGCTTATCGATCTTACCTTTGTAAAAATGACCGATATTAAGCTGGGAAACGGGAAAAAGATCCTTTGGAAGAAGTTGTAATTCTAGGATTTGTTCTCTAAAGCAATCCAGAACTTTTTAAGTTGGAGTCCTGCCGTCTTTACAATAATTACGAGGTCGAGAACTAGGCTCCATCTTTTTATATACTCCACGTCCAACTCAAGATGCTCGTTAAATCGCAATTTTTTGGTGGTGGATATTTGCCGAAGCCCGGTAATCCCTGGCTTAGCCATAAGTCGCTCCTTCTGCCATTCCTCATACATGGCCACGTGCTCAGCTAAGTGCGGCCGAGGTCCAACTAACGAGAGTTTTCCTGCCAAAACCTGAAAGAGTTGAGGGAGTTCATCGAGGTTGGTTTTTCGTAGGAATGGCGAAAGCCTATGGGTTGGCAATTGGGTATGCGGATCGATGGTGCGAAATTTTATGATGTTAAAGTGCTTCCCGTTCTGGCCTATTCGCTCCTGCTTGTATATTGGATTACATCGAAAAAGTAGCTTTAATATCAGCCAAATGGCTAATATTAACGGTAAAAAAAGGAGGACCAAAAGGAGTCCTAATGTATAGTCTAATAAACGCTTGAGCCAGATCCACGACATTTAAAATCCATAATTCATTCCAAAGGAGATTGTGTTCTGATCGCCCTTAAAATAGGTTGGGGTATAAATTCCGGAGATGTCTGTGATGGATGATTTGCACAATTCAACAAAGATATAGGAGTCGACATAAACCTGATACATTGCGCCAAGGGTTATCTCTTCCTTTTTCCAAACCACTGTTTTCATAAATGGAATGCCTATCCTATCGGCATCATCGGAGGTGTCGGGACCTTTTCTACTCTTGGTATAACTACCCCAAAGTTTAAGTCCCCGGTATGGTCTGATTTCGACAGATGTAAATATTTCGTCGGCATTATCGGTAAGGTAGTTGCCGAGGTTGTATTTGTTGCTTTCGAAGGTGGTTGTGGGTTCGTAGTGCTTAAATACTTGAGGGTTGGTGCGCATGTATTCAGCAGTAATGGTAACATTTTTAATGGGCCAACCGGATAATCTGCCTCCTGATTTAAAGGAGATATAGTTGCTCTGGCGGTTTGGGTCGCGCATCCGCTCTAGCGAAATCTCATCAATGAAAAGGGTTGCATAGAGATGAAGGTGTTTTATTTGATGCGAAGAGATATCCATGAACATTTGTGAGTTCTGCCCAATGTCATTGGATTTTGTTCCATTGAGGGTGTGGTCCACCGATTTATAGAAGAATAGGGGCGCAAGATATGCCGGGCTAGGTGCCTGGTCGCTGTAAATAATCGAATTACCAAAAGAAAAACTAAGCCTCTTGAAAGGGGTAATAGTAATCATATTTGCGGAAATATACTTGGGGTGGAATACCTCCCTCTTTCCTCCTGGATAAACCGTTGTTTTTGTTGAATCGATTATCTCTGAAACTAACCAGCCGTGCATATAGTTGAGCTCGGCCCACTTTACTGGTTTAATCCGAAGCTTTAGAATTGGGAAGGAAGGTGTTCTTCCCGATAGAATGTTGGTTCCATTATAGGCTGTTCCTAGTGAGTAGTGATCTTTTCCTACCATCACAGAGCCCCACTTCCACGAGTAGGTAATGCCACCACGCATCTCGCTGTAATCGCCACCCTTTCCGGTAGCTTTATAGTTGGCCCCCATGCGCTGAGTCAGGTAGCTATCTTCCGAAATGCGCTCGCTTTCGTGGTTATCGCGCAGGCTACTATAAAACCCCCATCCGTTACCAATATATCCATAGGTTTCGGCACCTACCCAGCGGTGATATATATTTCCGTTACTGTTGCGGAAAAATTGTGCGCCCATCACAGGGTTAATGGTGATTGCAAATAGGGTATCCTTGTAGTAGAATGCATCAAAGCGTCGGTCGAAGTTTTTGTCGGAATGGAGTTCTTTCCCGAAATCTTTAAGGTAGAGATCGAGCATCTTTTGCTGACGGGTGGTAAGGTCATTTCGTTGCTCTTGGGCGGTTACAAGAAAGGTAGCAATTTGTTTGCGCGACCAAGGCTTTACTGCGCTATTAACATCCACCATTCCCACGGAGGCAAGTTCCTCTATAAAAAGATAAACCTCTTTGTTGCCGAGGTAAACAGGAACCTCTTGTGCTACACCATTCGACAACGAGATGGCTGCAAGAATTGCCGTAGCGAGAATTGCTTTTTTCACAATGATTAACCCCATTATTTGCTCAGTGCTCGTTTGAATACAATATTTTTAAATGCCTTAATGAAGTAACGAACGTCCGTTTTAAAAGGTGCTATGTTATAAGCCGCGAGGTACCTGCTCTCCGAATCCATAATCTCTTCCAGCGAGTTTGGCAAATCAGCGTAAAACGGGGGTACTAGTCCCGGTTTTGTTTTAATTCTGTTCTCCTGAAGTTCCTTGGTATATAGGCTATAATAATGCTTTGATAGAGGTCGTATACCTACTATCTTTAGATCGCCGCGAAGTAAATTGATAATCATCGGTAGCTCATCAATCCAGTATTTCCTCATAAACTTGCCAAGTGCGCTAACTCTGAAATCGTTCTTAAATTTACCACCTTCGTCGAGCTTGTTGGTTTCGTAGATATACTCTTGAAGGTATTCGGCATATGGGTGCATGGTGCGCATCTTGTATACCTTAATAATTTTACCCCCTTTTCCAATGCGCTTCAAACGAATGAGTGGTCCGTATGTGGGATTCGAATCAAAGGCTGGTTTACTGTTTTTGGCAACAGCAAACCAGTAGTATCCATCCATCTCGCCTTCGCTAATAACATAAAAACCGCAAGAGTACAACCGACCAAGGGTTTCCGCCTTTGATAACACTCTGTTTTGGCCCCTTGTTAAAAAAAAGTATAGTTGCTTGGTGATGGGGAATTTTGGAAAGAGTCGCTTCAGAATGAAGTCGAAAAAGAAGTAAACGTGAGAAACTCCCCACACAAATTTCTTTAGTATCCTCATTTTCCGCAGTTCCATTGTCTCTACACACCCAACAAACATTCCGTCGTGGCAAAGTTTGGCATTTACTGACTCAAAGAACTTATTTATATAGCGAATATCATTAGTCTTTTTCAGGTTAACTATTCCAGCGTATTTTTTTTCAGGAAGGTGTTCTACGTTAAAGCGGGTGGTTGTGCTCACAATCGCAGTGGTGCCCTCCTTTATATCTACATATTGAGAAATAAAATTGCAAGCCGCGGTACCCACTTCTTCCTCTATTTCATGAGAAATCTTAGTTGTTCGATGATGCTTAGCCAACTCTTTGACATTGAGTCGATCCAGGATGGCGGCATGGTCGAATCGATACTTGGAAATAAACTCTTCCTGTACGTCGACGTCCACTCCAGGAATCTCCTCTTTATGGTATACAATTTCGGCAAGTCCAAACAGAATTAACTCCGCGAGGGTGGCCAGTCCGGAAAGGGTAAACAAAACTATCCGTGAAAAACTTAGGGGTGGGAGAAGATTCTTAATGACGACAAAAAGCAAAAGGGCTAATGCGTTTGAAATTAACACAACGGTTAGCGCATTAAATACCGTTTTATGTCTTCCTATATTAAATTTACCGGTAATTATTGCAATTAACTGCCAACATAAAAAGAAGAAGAAGAGTTGAAAAAAGTAGGTTGAAAGGTAATAAAATAGTGGAGCCATCTTTATTTCTATCGCGATAACGAGGGAAATAACTAAGGCAAATATGTCTATGATGAAAGCAATTGAAAATCTTTTGAACATATTATGGCTTGTTCTGCAGTGGAACAAAGGTAGCTAACTAATTTCAGAAAAAATACCGAGAATTAGCACATGAGCCTATACGGATAGAAAGTGAATCAGTTCATAAAGTAATTATGTTTTTAAAGAAATGGAAAAGAGTCATTAAGGTTCTGTGGATTTGCTGTGATTATTAGGTTTACAGAATATGCGATCCCTTTCGTATAGTTATTTATGCAGGGTATTGAAAAACTCAAATGCCTTAGCGGCTAAATAGCGCAGCACCTATCCAAAATTTAAAGAAATCGAGCTAACTTTGTGAAAAATAATTACCTCATGGAATTTACAAAGTTTAGTATCTACAACACCCTTACCAGGAGGAAAGAGGAGTTTAAGCCAATAAATCCGGCTCACGTAGGATTGTATGTTTGCGGACCAACCGTATATGGTGATCCGCACTTGGGACATGCCCGTCCAGCCATTACATTCGATTTGCTTTTTCGTTTCTTGACGGAGATAGGATATAAAGTGCGATATGTACGCAACATTACCGATGTTGGACACCTTGAGAATGATGCCGATCAGGGGGAGGATAAAATTGAGAAGAAGGCAAGGCTAGAACAGCTGGAGCCCATGGAGGTTGTGCAGTACTACACCAATCGCTACCATCAGTTTATGGACGAGCTTAATGTGCTTTCGCCAAGCATAGAGCCCCACGCCAGTGGACATATCATCGAACAGATTGAGATGATTAAGCGCATCCATGATAATGGTTTTGCTTACACAAAGAACGGTTCGGTCTACTTTGATGTGGAAGCATATAATGCAAAATACAACTACGGAAAACTTTCGGGGCGTGTACTGGACGACATGATGGCCAACACACGCGCGCTCGACGGTCAGACCGACAAGAAAAATCCCTTCGACTTTGCGTTATGGAAGGAGGCCTCGCCCGAGCATATCATGCGCTGGCCATCGCCTTGGAGTGTTGGCTTTCCGGGATGGCATCTTGAGTGCTCGGCAATGAGCACCAAATACCTCGGCGAGACTTTTGATATTCACGGAGGTGGAATGGATCTGATGTTCCCTCACCACGAGTGCGAAATTGCTCAAAGCACCGCCTCGCAAGGGAAGGAAGCTGTGCACTATTGGATGCACAACAATATGCTCACCATTAATGGGCAAAAGATGGGCAAGTCGCTGGGGAATTTTATTACCCTCGAGGAACTTTTTCTCGGTAGTCACCCAATCCTAGAGAAGGCCTACAGTCCTATGACTATTCGTTTCTTTACCCTTCAGGCACACTATCGCAGCACGCTGGACTTCTCAAATGAGGCGTTACAAGCTGCGGAGAAAGGGCTTCAGCGGTTGCAAAAAGCATTTGATTCGATTAAGAAGATTAAGGCTTCCGACCAATCGACCTTGATCGTGGAGGATTTGCATGCGCGTTGCCTCGAAGCGATGAGCGACGACCTAAATAGTCCTATTGCTATCTCTATCCTTTTCGATTGGGTTCGAAACATCAATAACTTGCTGGATGGCAAGGAGAAACTTATAGCGGCTGACATTATTCGGCTTCAGAGTATTTTCGACCTATGGATGCTAAAGATCTTGGGTTTGAAGGGACAACTTGAGGATGGTGCCTCTACCGAACGGCTCTCGGGGCTGGTGGAGTTGCTTCTCAACTTCCGTATGGATGCCAAGAAGAATAAGGACTTTGCCCAATCGGACAAGATTCGCGACGAGTTGCTGAAGCTGGGTATTGTGGTAAAAGATAAAAAGGATGGATTCGACTGGGAGTTGGAGTAACTCTCCGGTTAAAGATGTATTGTAAAAAGAGGGCTGCAAGTTTTTGCAGCCCTTATTTATTCCCGCATTGGATTTGGGTAGGTTCATCATGGCCGACCCATCCTGTTGGTATCTCTGATATTATCCTCTGATGGACCGGGCAGCTTTGATAAGCGATGCCGGCTTGTGAATAGAATCGTAAACAGGCATTACCTCTTTATCTGTTTCAAACAATCCATACACCGCAATTTGAGCCGTTCTTACAGAATACTCGACTGTAAAAACACAATCTTTTGGTGCTTCGGCAAATTGACCTAGAAAGGCAAAATTTGTTGCACCTTGGGGTATTACATCAGGGCGGTCTCCAATTTCTCTAGGCATAAACAGGCTATCCACAAACGGCATCGCTACGGGAATACAGTTTACTTTTCCTGCATCCATTATTGGTTTCATTAGATCCTGAATCTTCAGATGGTACCACAACTCTTCTAACATCTCTTTCCCTGTACATTCGGCCATTGTTTTATCAACATAGTTCCCTTTTCTATCGGGGTAGAGCCCATAGCCCCAGAATATCTTAACATCATCAGGCTGGTTTGGGAAATGTGGTTGACGAGCAATCACAAAAGACATCAGCCAGTTGGAATCCGTCAAGGTCACCAGTCCCCCCGTTCCATCAACATTACCCGAAAAGTTTTCCATATAATCATGGAAAGTGTTGTCCTTTAAGGTTGCCGTAAACGAATACCATTTTTGAAGGTCAATATTGTCGCAGAAAGGTCCCGGTTTTCCAAACCCCGGACTCTTAACCGCAATGTTTTTCCACAACTGCCAAGAACCTGATTCTCCTATTCCTTTTAGTTTAGCTGGTTTATCCCAGGTTCCGTTATCGGTACTTTCAGTAATTGAGCCATTTGTAATAAATACGTAATCGTTTACTCCGAGTACTATTTCATTTTTATCCTTCAAATGTAAAACGGTAGCTGTTTTTTTATCTGATGACAGGTCAAAGTCAATGTCCACAACTTCTGTTTCCATTTGAAATTGCACACCTCTTTCTTCTAGATATTTCTTCATAGGAATCACCACAGAGTGGTACTGGTCGTATTTGGTTCGCATAACACCGCCTAGGCGAGGAAGTCCTTCTACAAGGTGAATAAAACGCCTCATGTACCTTCTCATTTCAGCAACACTGCTCCATTTCTGGAATGCAAACATTGTTGACCATATATTCCAAAAGTTTGTTGCGAAAAATGCTTGATCAAACCAATCTTCTATTTTTTTATTCCCCAACGATTTTTCAGACGCAAAAGTGAGCTTAAGAAACGCCACTTGCTGCTTTATATTAAGTCCATAGGAGGAAACATCGAGTTTTTTACCATCCTTTAAAAGCCTTGCTTGGCCATTGGAAACAAACCGCTTGTTAAAATCGAAGGATTCATCCCTTATCGATACCGCTGGATCGTCATAGGACGGTATGTAAGACAGCAGATCCCAATAGCAGGTGTAGTGCATTTCATGCATTCTTCCACCTCGCACAACAAAGCCGTTTTTTTCATCCCCGGCACCGTCGAGTGCGCCTCCAAAAATCTTGTCTTTCTCTAATACCTTAAATCCGCAGGTCGATTGCTAGGTTTTAAATCTTAGCGTATTTAGGTTTGCTTGGTGGATATTTTGCCATTTTTTTGGTTCGACATAGCCCTTCTTTGCGTCACTTCTTCCGTTTTTCGCTCCCCCTATGGTTTGCAACTTCCTTTTTTGGAAGCCTGCAACAATAAAAACCGTAACGAACCGTAAGTGTCAGGTATTCAATTACTAGCTATTGAGGCGCGGGCATACCTTTCCCATTGGGCACAGCAGCGTGGCCGCTTCACTCCAGCAGCAGGTGGTATTTCTTGGCCGAAAAGAGCTTTAGGATGCGCTGTCGTCCCCGCATTATCCACTTGGCCGGCAC
>NZ_FMYP01000047.1 GCF_900096565.1 Williamwhitmania taraxaci | reverse complement strand
ATCCCCGTTGGCACACCAAATGCACACTATTACCGCTGATAATGGAAAGGAGTTTGCAGCACATCAGGTTATTGCCGAAAAGTTGCAAATAAATTTTTACTTTGCACGGCCATACCACAGCTGGGAGCGCGGCGCTAACGAGAATGCAAACCGCTTGGTAAGGCAGTATTTCCCGAAGAAAACGGACTTTAAAACGATAACACAAGAGCAGGTTCAGTGGGTCGAAGATATTCTTAACAGTCGGCCTAGAAAAAGGCTAGGGTTTATCTCTCCCCTCTTAACATATAATCAGTTAACCCAAGTTGCATTTGTGAGTTGAATCTTGCATTCATGGCGGCTTTTTATCTCCAGCGATTGCGTAGTAGTATCCTTCGCCTTAACCTCTTTACCCATAAGTTGCGAAAGTTGAAACATCTCCCTGTTTGTCAAGGTTTCTTTCTCCATAAGCTCCTGCATCTTTGCCTGGCGCTTCTCTGCTTTAACGGCAGCTTTTGGCTTAAGATCAACCGTTGTTTTTTCTGATTTCTTCTCCCGTTTTCCCTCTGCCATCGCGGTATTTACCTCTGGAAATGAGGTAGGCGGCTTAAGGGATTTGTTTTCTGCTACCTCTTTATATTTAACCGACGCCGTGTATTTTACATCGCCCTCATTGCCCATAAACTTCCCCGCAATTTCAAAGTAGTGGCTTACCGGAAGCCAAACATTTTTCTCGACCTCCCCAAAATTCTGCTGCATCCGAACAGTGCCAAAAAGCGTTTCCACCGTGAGGTCAAGGCCATGTAGATTCCAAAAATTATCGGCAATGTAGAGGTACCCGGCAACCAGCTGCTTGCTCTTTCGGCGAGGGGTTACCTTTATCTTATTCACCACCACATCGCCCTCCATGTTGAAGCCCTCGTAGGTAAACTTGTAGTGGTTGAAGGCATAAGGAGCCAGCGGTAGAATAATTTCCCCAACCTTAGGTTGGTAAAAGCTGGCATTGATAAAACCCATTGGATCGTCGCTATCGCTGTTGGGAAAATTCGACCGAAGGTATTTCACTTCCTGCTTAAACTTATCGGGCGCAGTAAAGGTCACATTATTAAGAGACTCGCTAAGATATACAACGCCCACCTTAGGAAGTTCATCCTTATCCGCCATTTTGCGCACAATCCAAGTGAACTTCTTTATTTTCATGCTTCCCTTCAGGTAAACCTCCGCCTTAAATGCGGCCACCTGATTTTGATAGAACGGAGCCATTCCAATGGCCCTGCGCATAATGCCATATGCTGGGTCTTCTGAATTCGGAGTAATTCGAACCGCTGCAATTTGGTAAGGCTTTACCTTCATGGTGACGTTGTGTCGAGTAGCCGATGGACCTACCGACACAATCTCCTCAACCGTTTCATAACCTATGCTCTGAAAAACAACACTGTAGTTACCTGGCTCCAGCTTTACTTCATAAACACCAAATTCGTTGGAAGTGGTTCCCAACTTAATTTCTTTAATATAAACAGTAGCGTAGGGAACCGCTGTGCCATTCTGCTCAGCAATTTTTCCATTTAAACTCTGAGCCTGAGTATTGTGGTATATTAAGGATAAACTGAAAGTTAGGAAAAGGATAAAGCGCATAAGAAGCCGTTTTTGTACCTTAGTAAGTCGAACATGTAGTAGAAAAAGTTACACAAGTTAGAACTTATTTTGTGTACAACGAACTCATTAAGACACCTTAGCTTTCCGCCCTTGCTGCTTTGTCTTCATTCCAACTACAATAACCACTACCGAAAGAATTACCAAAACTGCGCCGAAGAGCGACATGGCCGAGAGTTTTTCGTGAAACCAAATCAATCCCACCATAATGGCGGTAAGCGGTTCGAGGGTTCCCAGAATAGCGGTTGGCGTAGAGCCAATTTCCTTAACTGCCAAGATAAGGGTGAAGTTGGAAACGATGGTCGAAATTACTGCCAACCCAAGCAAATTCGCAGCAACAGCGATACTAGGAACTACGACAATACTATTTGTTACTAAGGCAACGAGAAAGAGTATAATGGTTGAAATGGCAAGTACATAAAAAGTAAGCGTGTGGCTATCGATATTTTTAAGTCTCGATTGCTTTAGCCCTACAATATAAATGGCGTAGGTAATCACGGTGATCATGGCAAATACCAGCCCAAACCCAATCCCCGCAGAACCAAAACCGCTTGAGAGAAGAAACACACCAAACAGCGATAGCAGTATTGCTATAGCCACCCCGCTGGTGAGTTTTTCTGGAAAGAAGGTAATCATAATACCGGCCACCATAACCGGGTAAAGGAAGTGAATTGTAGTAGCGACTCCACTAGGTATGTAGCCATACGAAAGTAAGAGAAAAAAAGAGGTCCCTCCGTAGCACAATCCACCGAAAAAGATCAATGGCAGTAATTGTTTGGCTTTTATTCGGAACGATCGGCCTCGAATAACCATATACAAGCCAAAAATGAACGTTGAAATGGCAAAACGGTAGAACAGCACCGACTCAATACCCACTCCCAAATTAGTTGCATTTTTTGCAAAAAGAGGGATAAGCCCGAATGTAGCCGAAGAAATTACTGCGTATAGAACTCCCTTAATGCCCCTCATTTAGCCTACTCCTTTCCACTAAGAGGAGAACGGTAGATCATGGATTTAATCTCCTCAAAGTTTCCCCATCGCTCGGCAACGAAATCAAGCAACTGGAATATTTCGATGGGATCGTTAGCCGTTACCAGCTTAAAGCGCGTCTCCTTAAAATCGGGAAGCCCTTTGAAGTAGGAAGAGAAGTGACGCCGAATTTCGAATACCCCAACCCGATCGCCTTTAATTTCAATGGATTTCCGAAAGTGTTCCTTAGCAATATCGACTCGCTCGATCACTGAAGGTTGTTCCAACACTTCGCCCGAAGCAAGGTAATGCTTCACCTCCTTAAAAATCCATGGTCGGCCATAGGTTGCTCGGCCTATCATGATGCCATCCACACCATATCTATCGAACATCTCCTTTGCCTTAACAGGTCCATCAATATCGCCATTGCCGATAATGGGTATGTGCATTCTCTGATTGTTTTTCACTTGACCAATCAAAGACCAATCTGCCTCGCCCTTATACATTTGAGCACGGGTTCTTCCATGAATTGTAAGCGCTTTTACGCCCACATCCTGCAACCGCTCGGCCAGTTCCACAATTATCCTACTCTCGTCATCATAACCCAACCTAGTCTTAACGGTTACCGGCAATTTAACCGCGTTCACAATTTGGCGCGTCATCTCCACAAGCTTGTCGGGCTCACGCATCATGCCCGAACCTGCTCCGCGAGCTGCAACCTTGCGTACCGGACAGCCAAAGTTTATATCAATCACATTAGGATTGGCCTCTTCAGCCATGCGTGCAGCCTCAACCATCGCATCAATTAAGTGCCCATAGATCTGAATCCCAATTGGCCTCTCGGCATCAGAAATATTAAGTTTATCCAACGATTTCTTGGCATCGCGGATTAAACCATCCGACGAAATAAACTCGGTAAACATCATGTCGGCCCCAAAACGCTTGCACATGTAACGAAACGAGGGGTCGGTTACATCTTCCATGGGAGCCAGAATTACAGGCCTTTCGCCTAAATCGAGCGAATCTATCTTCACAAAATCTATTTTTTTGACAAAGATACCATTTCACAGCAAACCATCAGGACAGGAAATCATGCTTCGATTAAAGAAAAAAACCGCTTACTTTACAACAAAAAATAACCAATGATTAGTAACCGATTTATTACACTATCCAACGGCTCCCGCTTTAGCATTGCAATTATCTTCATTGTTTTTTCAATGTTTTTAGTAGTTGGTTTGACAGACCTCCTTGGTTTCGGAGCACTTCTCGACGGCTCCGCAATAAACACACCCGAAGGGATTACCGCAATGAAGGTGAGCCAAATGGTGCAAACAATCGTAATGTTTTTACTTCCGGCTATACTTCTGGCCCTTGTATTCTCACCAACTCCCCTCGCTTACCTCGGAATAAATAGAGGGGCCATGGCAAAAACATTTCTACTCACCCTTTTGCTTGCCCTTTCTATCTCTCCCGTTATTCGTTTGCTCAGCGATATAAACGAGTTAATTCCAATGCCACAATGGGCTTTGGAAACAGAGGCACGAGTGGAAAAACTCACAATAGCATTTTTGGGCGTAAAAACCATCGGCGGATTGGTATTCAACCTATTCTTGGTAGCAGTACTCCCTGCAATTGCAGAGGAGTTTCTGTTTCGAGGATTATTTCAGCGTATATTTTCCGACTGGACAAAAAATGACCATCTGGCAATATGGTTATCTGCCGCGCTTTTCAGTGCTGTTCACTTCCAGTTCCAAGGCTTTATTCCTCGCCTTTTTCTTGGTGGTCTATTTGGCTATCTATTCCTATTCTCCAAGAGTCTTTGGGTTCCAATTTTCGCGCATTTTATTAACAACTCCATGGTTGTACTCGCATTCTATCTATACAAAACTGGAACAATAACCCAAAATCCGGAAACATACGAAGCCGATCTAGTTTCGCCCTGGACTATATTAATCTCATTGCTGGCCGTGGGATTGGTGCTGTATACTATCCATAAAGATGAAAAAAACCGACTGAAGCCCGCCTAAACACAAAAAATGCCGAACCAAATGGTTCGGCGTTCTCTTTTAAAAGAAAATACTATAGCATCCCTTGCATCGATCGATGGAGTAGAGACAACCCCTGAATTTCGTTTTTCCTAAAAATATATACCACGCCATAATCTTTGGCTTTCTCCCGTCGCGTATCGTCGGATAAGTCCTTAAAGGTAGCCTCCACCTCATTCCATATATTCAGAATAATATCATCGGCAGTATTCCGTAAACCATCCAACTCGGCTTGTGCGCGTGCTGTATTTTGCTGAAACACCTTTTGCTGTTTGTAGGCCTCCTCGAAATTCTCAAACCACACCTTCACCATTGCAATACTGGGATTCATAATAGGAGCCATCCCTTTGGACGTTCGCTGAGTTTCTCCAGTAATGATTTTAATACCCCACTCAACCAATTCCCTGTCGGTAGTTAACGAAGGAAGACGGTTGTTGTAATCTTCTAAACCATAGAATGCTCGGATAGCAACTTTATGGTCGCCCCGCTGAATCGCCATATTAAGAACCTGAATAAAGTGCGATAGGTAAAGACGAGCCTTCTTGGTAACGGAAGTATAATCTTTGTTATACTTCACCTGAATTTCATAAACCTTTTTGTAGCGATCCATGGCCATATCAAAACTGTTAATAAACAACTGAACTCGCTGCGATGTACTTTGACTAAACGCAAGTTTAACGGGAGGAAGGTCTTTCCCTTTACGATAAGCAGTTTTTAACGCTTTTAACCGGGAACTGTCTGTGTTTGGTAGTCGACGATATGGCATAGCAAGAAGTATTACACTTTGGAAAATGAACATTGGTGACATGCGAATATAGCAATTGGAGGATATAAAACAACTCCGTTCGCACATTACCAACAATTGATAAACAGTCGCTTGCACCAAACAACTAATAATTACAGGGCGATCAGGAATCATACTCGTCAAAAAAAATATTTTTTTTTGACGAACGGAGTCAGTGTTTTTGACCTAAAAGTTGCTGCCAAACATATTTTACCACTAAAATTTAAATTCCCTTACAAAAAGATTGTCGAGTTAATTCGGTTAATTTGTCTATTCATTAAGAAATCGTTTGCACTGTAACACGGAAGGATATTATTCTTAATTTTGAGAAACAGTTCATCTAAGACAACTCGCTATGTACGGTAAATTTAAAGATCATCTCCAACAGCAGCTTAAAGAAATAGAAGAGGCTGGTTTGTATAAGAATGAAAGAGTAATCGTATCTCCTCAAAATGCCGAGATCAAAATAAACACAGGCCAACAAGTGTTGAACTTTTGCGCCAACAACTACCTTGGGCTATCCGACCATCCTCGCCTACTGGCCGCAGCAAAAAAATCGCTCGACACCCACGGATTTGGCATGTCTTCGGTAAGGTTTATATGCGGAACACAAGATTCTCACAAAGAGTTGGAAAAACGCATATCCCACTACTTCGGAACAGAAGACACCATCCTATACATAGCCTGTTTCGATGCCAACGGTGGCGTTTTTGAGCCACTTCTCGGCGAGGAGGATGCCATAATATCCGATTCTCTTAACCACGCCTCCATCATCGACGGAGTGCGCCTTTGCAAAGCAGTAAGGTATCGCTATTCCAACGCCAACATGGAAGATCTGGAAGAGCAACTTAAACTGGCACAGGCCCAGCGCTTCCGCTTGATCGTTACCGATGGTGTTTTCTCCATGGACGGCAACGTGTGCCCGCTCGACAAAATCTACGCATTAGCAGAAAAGTATAACGCCATGATTATGGTGGACGAAAGCCACTCAGCCGGCGTTGTAGGGCCTACCGGAAGGGGCGTAACCGAGCAGTTTAAGCTACACGGTAAAATCGACATCATCACAGGAACCTTAGGAAAAGCATTTGGCGGTGGTTGTGGCGGTTTCACAACTGGGAAAAAAGAAATTATTGACCTTCTTCGCCAGCGCTCTCGCCCTTATCTTTTCTCCAACTCGGTTCCACCGTCTATTGTTGGCGCAAGCATCGAAACATTTAACGTGCTAGAGGAAAGCAATGTACTTCACGACAAGCTAGTAAGAAATACAAAATATTTTGCAGAGAAAATGATAGCGGCTGGATTCGACTGTAAACCAACCCAAAGCGCTATTGTGGCTGTAATGCTCTACGACGCAAAACTCTCGCAGGACATGGCTGCGGAACTGCTTAAAGAAGGTATCTACGTTATTGGGTTCTACTTCCCTGTTGTTCCAAAAGGGCAGGCACGTATCCGCGTTCAAGTTTCAGCAGCTCATGAAATGGAACACCTAGATAAATGCATTGCTGCCTTTACTAAGGTTGGCAAAAAACTAGGCGTAATAAAATAACGCCTTCACCGCCTAAATATTACAGGGGATCCAATTGGATCCCTTCCGTTTTTAAGTTTTGTACAGGCAATAATGTAAAAAGTATTGCAACTGCGTCTACATTACCATCAGATTAAATCATCGACACAGAAAGATAAACAGTTTGAAAGACACAAAGGTATATTAACAAAAAAACCGGCCATACAGCCGGTCTTTTTTATTTAAACCAAACACTATGCAAAACTTTGATACTTCCGAACCCGAGGATTTATGCACATAATCGGAACATGTTCTGTAGTTTGTTCCTCTGTCTTAGTACGCACATACTTGTCGTATTTATCGGACATAATCAGAATTAAATCAGCGTCAATATTGTTAGCGAAGCTATAAATCTCTTCAGTATAACTCTTATTTTTCTTCGCTGTCTTTATACCGTATACAATCTTATTTCCATCAAGCATTTTCTTTGTAAAGAAAATATTAGAGGCCATACTACGCTTCTTTGTCTCGTCGTTAAGGTATGGCTTAATAAGGTTGATGTTGCATTGGTAGTATTTGGAAAGGTGAATAATCCAGTGAACAGTTTCCTTATATTTTTTGTCAGGGTCAATAGGAACAACTATTTCAATATAGTGTGAATGGGCTGGAGGCGCCTCTACCACAAGAAAAGGAACAATGGCATCCTTTATACCGCGCAAAAATCTGGAAGAGTCAATGGATTTTTTGGATGAAACGGCATACGTCTTATAAACAATAACCAAGTTCACCAAACCACCTGCAAGCAATTCAATCACTGCTTTTTTTAAACTCCCTGCAGAAACGAGAACATCGGGACGCATACCGTATTTTTGGTTGAGTCGCTCAGCTTCCTCCTTTAATAGATGACGAGCCACATCCACCTTCTTCTGCCTAACCTTACTCCCCTCAAATAACTTTGGGGGAATCATGTGGAACAGAAGAATATCATTGGATGCTACACGTGCAAGCTGAATTGCATGCTGGAAGGCCAACTCTGCAGATTCTGTGAAATCCCAAGGTACTAGTATTATTTTTTGTTTCTCGTCCATAGCACTTTATGCCATAATAATCAACGATAAATATAGTAAAATTAATGCAACCTACAATAATTTCCTGAAATTTTATGTAACCCCAGTAATAATCACGCTTTTAATCTTTTCAAGTTGAATATTCTTGTTGACATTTCGGAGTTTTTGAGCCGTATTTGTAAAATATTGGTGCTTCTCTATAAACTTTACCTGCATTCCATTCCAGTCGGCCATACTATTAATACGTCCATGCTCCTGCAATTCTTTAAACAAATTATTTGAAACTGGAAGAAAATCCATCCGGCCCAAGTAATCAAGATCAGCATCACAAATTATTCGTTCATACAAATTTTGAGGCTTCGGGGGCATTTTAGTTGCCATGATAGTTTTTGAGATGATTTCAATTTGTTGCGACGAATAAAGGTATTTTGGCAATATCTCCTTGGCCAACTTTACACCCATCTCCTCGTGGTAGTCATAATCGACCAGATGACCCGCATCGTGTAAAAGAGCAGCCGTACGTATAAGCAGCAACTCTTCGTCGCTCAGCCCTTCCGCCTTTCCTATAAGCTCAACCTGTGTGTAAACGTCAACCGTATGTTTGAGATTGTGGTAATACAAATTTTTTGGCAATCCCTTTTCCAACATATCGAGAACAAATTCCTCCAAATCGCCCAGTCGGAGCAGTTGAAGTTGTACAACAAACGCATTGTTGGGAAGAAATAAACAAGTGGGATGAGAGAAATGCGGAATTATTCCTTCAACGAAATACATATCAATATCGCCCCTGTTTTTCACTGGCATCTTGCCGCGATACTTGCAATTGAAATACTCCTTTACAAAAAGAAATGTGTTTCCTGTAATATTGATTTTACCTCCGTCTGACGATGACTCCATCCGGCTTGCCACATTTACCGTAGTGCCCCAAATATCATACGATGGCTTCAGGCTGCCGATGGTACCAGCAATAACGGGTCCAGTATCAATACCGATTCGCAATGACCAAACCTCTTGCCCTTTGTTGGCCTGCAAGTCTTTCATGAAAGCATTCATCTGAAGAGCGGCCAACACAACCTCCACCGGATTAGTTCGGTTCTTTATAGGAATACCACCAGCGCACATGTAGGCGTCGCCAATGGTCTTTATCTTTTCAATATTATAATGCTGTACTACCGCGTCAAACTTTAAAAAAAACCTATCCAATTCATCGATGAGACTTTCCGGATTCATCGTATCCACAATTTGGGTAAAGCCTTCAATGTCGGCAAAGAGAACAGTCACCATTTTGAATTTTTGCGTCTCTGTTTTATTCGACAAAACGGAGACATCGGGGCGAACTTCCGTTATTACCCTACTAAAAAGGTTGTTGTTGCGGTCAATCTCTCGCAATAGTTCTTGCTCTTTTTGCATTAATACCGTATTTAAATCATGCAAAGCGCGCCTTTTCCTTATTACTAGAGCGTAAAAACCACCCACCAAAACTATATTAAGGAGAACAGATGCAATCGCAACAACTATATATAGACTCATTTTTAAGATGTTACGTATACAATACTTATAATATCGTTTGCAACTAATATAAACCATTCAGCAATATGTTTCCTACGAAATCCATGAAAATATTTCGTTTGTGGTTCCTAACTACATTAAAATACTTACCTTGTAGCCTACTTATCAAGTTGATTTTTTTCTGAAAACAATGCCATTTCAAAACATTCCGCCGTATGAAAAACACCGGAGTTACAATTCTTGTCCCCTACGATTTTTCGCAAGTAGCCGACTACGCGCTTCAGCACGCCATACGCGTTTCACAGGTGGTAAATCAGCCTATTACCCTTCTCCATATTGTAAATGGATTGAGTGACCATAAGTTGATGCAAGAAAAATTATCGAAGGTAGCAAGTCAATCGGCCGCACGGTTTGGCCTTGAACCAATTGCACTAATTAAAGAAGGTAGTATATTTGTACAAATCGCCGAAGTGGCTCGAGAGATTAACGCTAGCATGGTAATTATGGGATCCCATAGTATCCGTGGTAAAGAAGAAATATCCGGAAGCCTTGCCCACAAGGTAATTATTTCATCGAGTGTGCCCTTTGTAACCATACAAGAACCACCCATCAACAAGCGCTACGACGAAATTATTTTCCCTATTGATTTTACCGAACAAAACAGGGAGAAACATTCCTGGATTAGCTACTTCTGCACATACTATGTTTCCCGATTTCACTTAATAAAACCATATATAGTTGACCCACAGCTGCAGTGTAGGGTTGACCTTAACATGGCATCGGCTCGGAAATTCCTAGACGAACTTGGAGCAAAATATATTGAATATGATGTAAAAGGTGAAAAAAATTATGCCGAGGAGGTACTCGAAATTGCCGTAAATATTCGCGCCGATCTCATCGTGTTAATGACTACACCAAAAGATAACGAGGATAAGTTTATTGTGGAGCCACATGAGCAGTTTATCATTGCCAATGCAGGCCATATCCCGGTCATGAGCATCAATCCAACTACTTAAGCTATGAAGGGCAGAAATGCCCTTCCATCAAACAAGAGCCCAATTCTAAGTTAGTCGTTAGGGCTGGCCCATTACTTTGTTTAAAAATTATCCCTGTTATTTACTGTGAGAATAGTTTTTGCTACCCAAAACCAAAATAAACTCCGGGAGGTTCAAGCACTGCTCGGCGACAACTTTCAGTTGGTTGACCTTACCCAGTTGAATTTTCATGACGATATTCCCGAGAACCAGCCTACAATCCGAGGAAATGCATCGGAAAAAGCATGGTTTATCTACAACAAATTTGGCATCTCCTGCTTTGCCGACGATACAGGTCTTGAGATTGATGCCCTGAACGGCGCACCAGGTGTTTACTCCGCCCGCTATGCCGGACCAGGAAGAGATGCTCATGACAATTTGCTAAAGGTTCTATCCGAAATGAAAGACTCGAAAAATCGAGATGCTAGATTCAAGACAATTCTTTCGCTTATCCTCGATGGAAAAGAATTCTTTTTTGAAGGGATAGTACAAGGTAAAATTCTCGAGCGTGAGAAAGGTATTGACGGATTTGGATATGATCCCATTTTTGTGCCTAACGGCTATGAACAAACCTTTGCCGAGATGCCACTAGCACTTAAAAACGAGATTAGTCATAGAGGAATAGCATTCAAAGCCCTCAACAACTACCTAAAACAAAACTCAATCAGGTAAGCAGCAACAACATTACCCTCCATTATACGTTTTTCAAGAAAAGCTAATGCTCAAATATACTATCCTCTCTATACTCTGCTGTATAACCATAGCCGTCAAAGGCCAAGTTTCCCCCGGAAAATGGCAAGATCATTTTTCCTACTCAAGCGTGAAAGGAATTTTGGTAACAGAGGACAAAGCATATGTTCCAACTGAAGAGGGTTACTTCATTTACAACAAGAATTCGGGCGAAATAGAAAAAAAATCTCGCGTTACAGGCCTCTCTTCCTATGGTGTATCGTCTCTTGCCGTATTCGATGAAATAAATACAATAGCAGTTGGGTATAGCGATGGAAGTATTGATCTTGTTAAAGATGGAAAAGTTACGGCCATCATCGATATTAAGGAAAAGAAAATCCCAGGAGATCGATCTATTTATTCGATGCTTCTGTTCAATGGAAACATATACGCAGCTACTGGGTTTGGGATTGTAGTAATTGATCCTGCCATTCCGGAGATTAAAGATACCTATTATATTGGCAGTGGGGGCTCATCCATTTCGGTCTATTCTCTTCTCCAATTTAACGGAAGTTTTTATGCAGCAACATCCGACGGACTTAAGTATGCCTCCATCTCCGATCCTCTACTCTACTATTTCGAGCAATGGAAAAACACCTCCCCACCTTCCTCTGGAAATAAGTTTATAGGACTCGCCAGTAGTGGAAACACCCTATACGCACAAGAAAAAGGCTTAAATGGGTTTAACGACAAGGTTTATCAATTTGTAACCGGAGGCGGATGGACTACCCTTGCTTCGACCCAAACAGAAATAACATCCATTAGTGCAACGGCACAAGGGGTTTGTGTTACTGGAAAAAAAAGAATTGAAATATTCTCAAACGGAGGCCTTCAAACTGTAAATACATTCGGCCTATACTCTTTTGATCCTTGCTATTCGTATTTTGATGGAAATTACCTATGGAGTGCTGACAATTCGAACGGGCTTGTAAAATACAAATCAGGCGATGCCCAAAACTTTAAGCCCAACGGTCCATACAGCAACGAAGCATTCCGAGGTAACTGGGTCAATGGCACCCTTGTGGTGTCGCGTGGAGGCTTCGACGATGTGGGGGCAAGTAGTTGGAATGGATTACTCATAAATATTTACAGGAACAACCAGTGGCAAAGCCAATGGGGAACTGGTAACGATGGCTACCTTCCCGCAATAAATCCCACCGATCCCACCGAGATATCAGTATCCGGCTGGGGTAGTGGAATTACAAAATTCAAAAACGACCAATTCTCCATACTTTACGGCGAAAGTAACAGCACTTTAATATCGATTTATCCCGGAGAACCCTACATTCGCTGTCGTGGTATTTGCTACGATTCCGATGGAAACCTATGGGTCAATAACGCGGGAGCGGTAAAACCCATTTCGGTTTTAAAACCAGATGGAACATGGACAGCAATTTCGGTTGGTGGATCTATTAACGCGGATAGACTTGGAACCATGTTCTTTCATGAAACCACTGGTCACCTCTGGATGAGCCTTCCAAAAACGGGTGTATTTGTATACGACAAAGGGGCCGATCCATTTTCAGAGAGCGACGACAGATACCTAAGAATCCCTCTTACTGACCCGTCGGGAGTACCACTCTCCAACGACATACTCTCCATGGCCCAAGACAATGAAGGTAAAATTTGGATTGGCACCCAAGAGGGTGTTGAAGTTATATACAATGCCGAATCAGCATTCCGTCAGGCCATTACAGCACAGCGCATAAAAATACCCATTGAGATAGAAGGACAAGCAGCCTATTTGCTGAAAACGGATGCCGTATCGGCCATTGCCGTTGATGGTGCAAACCGCAAATGGTTTGGAACAATGCGGAGCGGAGCCTATCTCCAATCGGCCGATGGAGTAGACCAGATTTTGGCTTTCAATACCGATAATAGTCCACTCCCCTCCAACAGCATACTAGATATTACTATCGACCAAGACAACGGCGAAGTTTTCTTCATTACAGATAAAGGCGTAATTAGTTACCGAGGCGATGCCATCCGAGGAGGAGCAGAGTTCGGAAAGGTTTATGCTTTTCCAAACCCAGTAAGAGAGAATTTCAATGGAAAAATCACCATTGTTGGACTTATCCCCAAGGCTACGGTAAAAATCACCGATATTAACGGATACCTAGTTTTTGAAGGTGAATCGCTTGGTGGAGAAATACAATGGGATGGAAAAAATTTAAATGGAAGACGAGTAAATACCGGAGTTTACCTGATTTTTTGCTCCGATGCCGAAGGGGAAAAGAGTGCGGTGAGCAAGTTGTTGTTCATTCATTAAATACATGGTTGACTACAGCAAATTGCGGGGAATAGTGCTCTCGAGCGTAAAGTATGGCGAGAGCAGCCTCATTGTTCAAGTATATACTGACCAAGGCGGCAGGCAAAGTTTCATGGTCAACGGCGTTGCTCGCAAGGGCAAGCGACCTGGAAAAATCGTTCTATTTCAACCACTTTCACTCCTCGAAATTGTTGCAGTTCCCCCGAAAAAAAGCACTCTTCTTCGAGTAAAAGAGGTTATCAATCCGTTTCCTGGCCTATATGTAAATGCCGACTTGCGAAAAGGAGCCATTGCTGTTTTCCTTGCGGAACTGCTATCCAAAACAATGCGCGAAGAGGAACCCAATGAATCGCTTTTTGCATTTCTATGGTCTTCAATACAGATGCTAGACGTGGTTGAAGAAGGCGTAGCCAATTTTCATTTGGTTTTTATGGCCCAACTCACGCGTTTTCTTGGCTTCTTCCCCACAATATCGGCCGATACGTCCAGCACAATATTCTTCGATATTAAAAATGGCGTTTTTAGAAACACGCTACCATCGCACCCGGTAGTAATACTTGATCCATTGAGTTCGCTTCTGCTAAAAGTATTTGAGGGATCGTTTTCCGACCTAAACAAAATTGGGTTGAATAATACACATCGCAATCTTCTGGCAGAGGGATTGGTAGATTATTTCCAACACCACATGGATGGTGTTAGCAATTTGAAGTCGCTGGCCGTTCTTAAAGAGGTTTTTAACTAGTCTAGTTTGTGGTTCAGGAAAAAATCGCCAACAAATTCTAGACTTCACCTTAGTTTTACTAATGGTGTAGTTGATTGGCGCCACTTCTTTTTGTCTCGAAAAGAAATTTTCACTTCGCCAATTTAGGATAATGCTAAATTTCGTATCTTAGAAAAAACATTTACTATGTATAAAACCGTTGCTGTACATGCTCGCTCAACCTATTGGACCAGTTTTCCTGTATCGGGAGAGGAGTATAGTGTTGTAGATGCCAACGACTTGGCCAAGGAGGTAGAAAATGCCTGCAATGCATTGGCACAGGAAGGATATGAGGTAATTGCCATTAGCCCCATAACTTCCGGAAGTGTCTCAAATGGAAGTGGGTATATCCAAGCAGAATCGGTTTTAATAACCGGCAAGATGCTAGTTAAGAGATAATCCCATTAAAAGAATATCGTCTACCTGTTTGCTGTCGCCCATCCATGTTTGAAGGGTTGCTTCAAGAATCTCCTTGTGCCTACTGATGGGCTCCCCGTGAAGCGAAATCAATTCTCGCTTAAGATTGTGCTGAAGAAATTTCCCACCCTTCGGCCCACCCACTTGGTCGCCAAAACCGTCGCTCATGAGATAGATAACATCTCCAGATAGGGTGTTAATTACTCTAGTTTCAAAAGGTTTATCCATCAACGGATGAAATCCAATGGGCATCTTCTGCCCCTTTACCTCCCATAACGCTTTCCCCTCCATCTCAAAAACCAGTATGGCAGCCTCATGCGGCATCTCCAAATGAACTTCGCGCACCAAAAACAACGAACAATATGCCCCTGCAAAATGAAGTTGGTGCTCCTTTTTATTATAGGCGCACAATGCCATATCAATACCATCCAAAGATTCCCTTGCCGAACCGGTTTGGTGCAGCATTTCCACAATAGCTAAACGCATCTGACTAAGAATGGCAGCTGGATCGGTAAGCTGATTGCGAGCAACCAATTCGTTGAGCGAACTAATACCCAATAAGCTCATAAAGGCTCCAGGAACACCATGGCCCGTACAATCTGCAGCAGCAAATAAATCAATCTCCCGCTGCTCCGAAATCCAATAGAAGTCGCCGCTCACGAATGCCTTGGGCTTATATATAATAAAGTATTCGGAGAATACCCTCATCAACGCCTCATGGTTAGGTAATAGTGCCGTCTGGATTCTTCCAGCATACCGAATTGAATCGGTAATGACTTTTTGTTGCCCTGCGATTTTATCGCGCTGAAGAGTAGTAACGTCATGCTGCATTTTTATCTCATCACGCTGATTCTCAATCTCTTCTTTTTGAGCTAGAATGGCTTGGTTGTTCGCCTCCAAAATAACATTAGTTCTACGCTTCTCCTCATTCCGTTTAAGTAAAACAAGTGCTAGAGCCAGAGAAAGGAGCAAACCAACACCAATGGTCACAGAGACAAGCCGCTGCCGTTGAAGGCGGGCATACTGGAGAACATCCGCATGCTGCTGTTGTAACTCACGTTCTTTAATCTGCTTCTCTAGAGCATATTTCTCTTCCATACGCATTACTTGTTGCCTATTCAGGCTGTCGCGCAAAGAAGAGAATTTAATGTATTGCCGTATAGCCTCTTTTAACTGCCCTTTTTGTGAATAGGCAATAGCTTTGGCTAAAAATATATCTTTTTTATCTTGTCGAAGATTCTGTCGTGTAGCAATTTTTTCAGCCTCATTAAGTAAGACCAACGATTGTTGAGGCTGCTTCTGCTTTATTTTCACCAATCCTAAATAGCGATAGAGGGAGGCCAAATCCAAGCTATCGCCAATCTCCCTTTTAATTTTAAGGGAAGCCTCGATACTTTTCTCAGCTTTACTATAGCGTCCAAGTTTATAAAGAATTATCCCTATATTTCCTTTGGCCATGGAGGCTCCATACAAATTCCCCGCCGAAATATTGGTGAGATAAACTAGTAGATTTTGTACATAGGCTTCATCAATCTTTCCAAGGAGTAAACTGATAGCTGCATTTTCACTTAAGCATAGCGTAATGCCATTGACATCACCCTTACCATGATTTAAATGACGATACTGCGCCATTGATTTGGTTAGGTATTCCAAAGCCTTCTCGGGTTCGTTAGAAATACGGAAAAGCCGCGCAATATTTAATGCCGACCACGCGATACCCTCCTTATCTTTAACCTTTTCGTAGAGATCCAAAGCTTTCAAACTATGCTCTAATGCGCCCGTATAATTGCCGAAAAGTCGATTTATGCTCGAAATATTGGTGAGACTACGAGCTATTTCATCCTCATTATTAACGCTTCGATTCAGGGTTAAGGCTTTATTGTAATTTTGAAGTGCCTCTGGATAGGCCCCTTTTAGCTGGAATACATTTCCAATCCGATTCAACGCTTTAGACTCACCGGCAGTTAGCCCCAACCGTTTGTAGATCCGTAAGGCCTTGTTAAACTCATCCAAAGCTGGATCAAAATCATTGGAAGTATAGTGCAAGTATCCTAAGGCAAAGTAACTTTCGGCAGTAAGCTCTCCAATGCTCAATTTCTGAGATTGCTCCAATGCTCTATTTGCCCAATATAATGCCCTACGGGGATAATCAATTCGCTGAACCGAACTAATCTGAAGCATGACTGGAATTTGTTCAGAAGGAGAAGCAGTGGAAAGTTGATTGAATAAGCGCAGGGTATCAACCTTTTCGGCAAACACCGTAAGCGAAAGTATTGGGAAAAGTATTGCAAAAAAAAGTAGCTTTCTCATAAACGCGTAATTGCTCGACTAAAGTAGGGAATTGTATGGAATTTAAGTGTTTTCTTCCTCCGTTAGGGAAAAAAAACAAATTACTTGAAAAATCGCCAAATGTATCCAACCAGAAAATCACAGCATTGAGCATGCCAACAGATACAGGATTAGCCAAGAGTATCATGAACGAGATCGATCCCATGTAGCCACCTGTTTACCAAAACGGTTCCAGTGTAGCTTTTTGGACAAAAAATTCCCTATAAAACCAACTTTGACTACAAAAAAAGACGGCTGATCAATTTATTTCACAAAGGGTAAACACCTGAACATCTTGCAATCACTTGAATATTTAACACACTAAAAATAATAAGCGAAAAAAAATATCACCTTTTGTGTTTTGTTTGAAATAAAGCCCTACATTTGTGCAAATTAATTTATTAGTGATGAACAAAGGAACAGTAAAATTCTTCAATGAAACCAAAGGTTTCGGTTTTATTAAGGACGCAGATTCAAACAACGAGTATTTCGTACACGTTTCTGGCTTGAAAGATCAAATCAGAGAAAATGACGAAGTTACCTTCGAACTTCAAGAAGGAAGAAAAGGATTAAATGCAGTTAATGTTAAGCTAGCTTAGTCTATAACATACAAGACATTTGTAATCCAAAAGCCTTACGCAAGTAAGGCTTTTTTTATGCTTCATATCCATCTAGAGCATATACTTACAGAGCATAAGAACATCAAAAAAATGGAACCACAACAAAACAACCCCCTGCACGGCAAAACACTTGAGGCCATACTTGTGGCATTGGTCGATCACTACGGATGGGAACAACTGGGCTACCGAATCGACATCAACTGCTTCAATAACGACCCTTCCATAAAATCGAGCCTCAAGTTTCTGCGAAAGACTGAATGGGCCCGTAAAAAAGTCGAAGACCTCTACATCGAAATAATAGTTGGTAAATAAACCAGTCGTACCAACAGCTACCCATGTAGCCGCAATAGATATGGCATACAAGGCCAAGGCTCGCTCCAACCAAGCATTCTATAGAAACTAATCCCAAAACCATTGCATCAATCCCAATAATTCAGTTATTTTTGCCTTTTGATTCAGACGATAAATTAAGAAAAGTATGGTTCAGGAGGAATTGTTTAAAAAACTCATTGCACACTGCAAAGAGTACGGGTTTATTTTCCCCTCAAGTGAGATTTACGACGGGCTTAGCGCTGTATACGACTATGGTCAAAACGGCGTTGAACTCAAAAATAATATAAAGCGCTACTGGTGGGACTCCATGGTTAAACTCAACGAGAATATCGTTGGTCTTGACTCAGCAATATTTATGCATCCCGAAATCTGGAAAGCATCCGGCCACGTTGGTGCTTTCAACGATCCCCTCATCGACAACAAAGATTCCAAGAAGCGCTACCGCGCCGATGTGCTCATTGAGGATCACATGGCAAAAATAGAAGATAAGATCGAGAAGGAAGTGGAGAAGGCGCGCAAACGTTTTGGCGAAACCTTCGACGAAGCCATGTTTAGGCAAACCAACCCTCGCGTGGTCGAAAATCTTGAAAAAATTGAGGACATCAGGAAGCGAATGGTTCAAACCCTCGAGAGCGGCGACTTAGAAGGTGTGCGCCAGCTAATCGTTGACCTTGAAATCGTGTGCCCAGTCTCTGGAAGCCGCAACTGGACCGAAGTTCGCCAGTTTAATCTGATGTTCGAAACAAAAGTGGGCTCAGTTAGTGAAGATGCCAACACCATCTATCTCCGTCCCGAAACGGCACAGGGTATTTTCGTAAACTTCCTGAACGTTCAAAAAACCGGCCGCATGAAATTGCCATTTGGTATCGCCCAAATCGGCAAAGCTTTCCGTAACGAGATTGTAGCCCGCCAATTCATCTTCCGCATGCGCGAATTTGAGCAAATGGAAATGCAATTCTTCCTACGCCCTGGTGAGGAGATGAAGTGGTATGAATACTGGAAAGAGGCTCGTCTTCGTTGGCACAAAGCCCTTGGCACAAATCCAGCAAAGTATCGCTACCACAACCACGACAAACTAGCCCACTACGCCAATGCCGCTTGCGATATTGAGTTTGAATTCCCATTTGGATTCAAGGAAGTAGAAGGAATTCACTCTCGTACCGACTTCGACCTTAGCAACCATACCAAGTTCTCAGGTAAAAAACTTCAGTATTTCGATCCCGAAACCAACGAAAACTACATCCCATTCGTAGTTGAAACATCTATCGGGGTGGACCGCATGTTTCTTTTAATAATGGCATCGGCCTACACCGAAGAGAAGGTTGACGATGGCGAACGAATTGTGCTGCGTATTCCACCAGCCTTGGCTCCTGTTAAGGTAGCGGTATTCCCGCTTATTAAAAAGGATGGACTTCCCGAACTTGCCCGCACCATTCTTAACGATATAAAATTGGACTTCAACTGCCATTACGACGAAAAAGACACAATCGGCAAGCGCTACCGCCGCC
Source organism: Williamwhitmania taraxaci (assembly GCF_900096565.1). Taxonomy (NCBI): domain Bacteria; kingdom Pseudomonadati; phylum Bacteroidota; class Bacteroidia; order Bacteroidales; family Williamwhitmaniaceae; genus Williamwhitmania; species Williamwhitmania taraxaci. The sequence continues at coordinate 12,292 of NZ_FMYP01000047.1, read as the reverse complement.
ATGATGCAATTGGCACCCCTTACTGTATCACGGTCGACCACCAATCGCTCGAAGATGGCATGGTAACCATTCGCGATCGCGACACCATGGTTCAGGAGCGTATTCCTATTGACCGTATTCGCGCAATTGTTGAAGAAAAAGTGAGCTATCGCAAACTTTTCGAGCAACTTTAAACTGCTAAAAACCTTTCCAGCCGGGAGTCTGAAAAGACTTCCGGTTTACTTTTATAACACGAAACTGGTTTCACCCAAACGTGACAAAAGAGTTGCGAACGAACAGGCAAGCAATGGTGTTGTCTCTCGGCATTTACCCCTAATAAAATGGAAAAAGCATCGCGTCGAGTTCTAATAATTACCTATTACTGGCCCCCATCAGGCGGTGCTGGAGTACAGCGATGGCTAAAATTTGTAAAATACCTCACCTTGATGGGATGGGAGACTATTGTTTACACACCCGTTAACCCTGAAATTCCGGTGGAAGACCGCTCCCTCCTCGACGAAGTTCCGCCCGGAGTAACCATTTTTAAAACCCCAATAAAGGAACCATACGCTATCTACAAGAAATTTGTAGGTATGAAGGCCACCGACAAGGTTGCAGCAAACTTTATCAGCGATGGGAAAAAACCTAGTTTCGCCCAAAAAGTTGCCATATGGCTCAGAGGTAACTTGTTCATCCCCGATCCACGGGTATTTTGGGTAAAACCATCAGTTCGCTATCTTTCTGAACTCATGGGAGATGATCCAGTCGATCTGATAGTAACATCAGGACCGCCCCATAGCATGCACCTCATTGGGCGGAGATTGAAACAAAAATTTGGAACTCCTTGGATCGCCGATTTTCGGGATCCGTGGACCAATATTGATTTCTACCACGAACTCATGCTCACGCCTTTCGCCGACTCCATGCACAGGAGACTGGAGAAAAAAGTTTTAACAGAAGCCGACCTTGTAATAACTGTAAATCAAGCCATGAAGGAAGAGTTTCTAGCCAAAGGGGCAAGACAGGTCTCCGTCATTTCTAACGGCTTCGACGAATCGGACATTATAGGAACCCAAAAAACAGAGGCGACTAAACTCACTTTTGTGCACATTGGAACCTTAGGTGAGGCTCGAAATCCATTTGCCTTATGGACAGCCTTGGGCCAACTTATTAAAGAGCAACCTTCTATTGCCAATGAGGTAGCAGTAAAATTGGTGGGCAACATCGACTTCTCAGTTCGTGAGTCCGTGAAGGAAAACAATCTCGAAGCAATCGTCGAATATACGCCATACCTCCCACACAACGAGGCCATTAAAGAGCAAGGCTCTGCAGGCATGCTCTTGCTATTGGTAAACAACACTCCAGCAGCAAAGGGAATCCTCACGGGCAAACTTTTTGAATACTTAGCGGCCTGTCGCCCTATCTTGGCAATTGGACCCGAGGACGGTGAGGTTGCCGAAATCCTCCGGGAAACCGGCGCGGGCCATATTTTCGATTTTGAGAATATCACAGATACTAAGCGCTACCTCGTGGAGGCGCTAGACCTATTCCGCCAAGGGAAACTTGTAGTGGAACCCAAAGGCACGGCAAAATATTCGAGGCGAGAGCTTACCGTTAGACTAGCCTCCGAAATGGAAACCTTAATTGAGCAGAATAAAATTCGATAATGGAATAATATAAAATTACCGATGAATAAAATATTAACCGTTGTAGGTGCTCGTCCGCAATTTATAAAAGCGGCAGCCGTTGGCCGAAAACTCCGAGAATTTGGATTAGAAGAGGTGCTCGTGCATACCGGCCAACACTTCGACAAAAACATGTCGGAGGTTTTTTTCAATGAAATGGAAATTCCAAAGCCCAACTACAATCTCGACATCCATAGTCTTACGCATGGAGCGATGACCGGGCGCATGATGGAGCATCTCGAAACCGTAATGCTCAAGGAACGCCCTGATGGTGTTATGGTTTTTGGTGATACCAACAGCACACTCGCTGGGGCTCTTGCCGCACGCAAGCTTCACATTCCTGTGATTCATGTGGAGGCTGGCCTGCGGTCGTTCAACATGGATATGCCTGAAGAGATTAACCGAATATTGACCGACAGAATATCGAATCTGCTCTTCTGTCCCACCGACGCCGCCATCGAAAACCTTCAGAAGGAAGGGTATGCAAATTTCGGCAATACTATTATAAAAAATGGCGATGTGATGCAGGATGCTGCAATATATTATGCGCAAAAAGCAGCAGAAAAATCGACCATAATTTCGGAGTTGGAACTAGCAGGCAAACCTTTTGTTCTTGCAACCGTTCACAGGCAAGAAAACACAGACAACCCAGTCCTACTCCGTTCAATCTTTAATGCGTTAAACAAAATAAACAAGGAAACACCTGTTGTTGCTCCACTACATCCGCGCACACTAGGTATTTCGAAAAAGGAGGGGATCGTTGCCGAGTTTAAGGTAATTGAACCCGTTGGCTATTTCGACATGGTTGAACTGCTAAAAGCCTGCAGTTTGGTAATGACCGATAGTGGCGGCGTTCAAAAAGAGGCGTTCTTCTTTCATAAGAACTGCGTTACCCTTCGCGAGCAAACGGAATGGGTAGAGTTGGTAGAAGGCGGCTACAATATGCTTTCGGGATCCCATGATGAAACAATTATTGCGGCATATCAAGTTATGATGACCCGAAAGAATGATTTTTCTAAAAACCTTTATGGTGCCGGAAAAGCTTCAGAGGTGGTGGCAAAAGCCTTGCTAAACTGGTCACGGTAGTTTTAATTTAAGGGAACCTAACGGGGTATTTCTAGGTTAGAATCTTAATAATCGTTAAATTATTCAACCGCAAGAACTCGTTCTTTTTAACCAAGTAAAAATAAACTACTTTAGTGTGGCCAAAACTGAATTGCCGAATAGGGTCAAATCGCCCGAATTTGCAAGACTGGCGAACTAGGCAAAGAACAAAGAGTTAGTACAATTCAACTAAAATACCGGCAAGGCACGAAAATTCGGCCTTAAATTATACGTGAATATAAAATGTATTGGCATGAAAAATAATTTATTAGCGAAAATTTGGCCGCACCTAATTGCAGTGGTAACCTTTCTGGTAATTTCCTATGCATACTTTTACCCACAACTCTCCGGCCAATCGTTAATCCAACACGACAACCAGCAGTATCAAGGGATGTCAAAGGAAATTAATGATTTTCGTGTAAAAACAGGCGAAGAAGCCTTATGGACCAACAGCATGTTTGGCGGAATGCCGGCCTACCTCATATCGACAGCATATAAGACCAACCTTATCCGATATGTGGAACAGGTAATTCAAATAGGACAGCGCCCTGCCTCCTACATTTTTGTTGCCATGCTTGGATTTTACATTTTGCTGCTAGCCTTTGGTGTTAACCCTTGGTTGGCACTCGTTGGAGCAGTTGCCTATGGTTTTTCATCCTACTTCTTCATTATCCTTCAGGCGGGACACAATTCAAAAATGGTTGCGCTTAGCTATTTAGCTCCAATGATTGCAGGCATTTGGCTTGCATACCGCAACAAACTCTTACTGGGAGGAGCCTTGGCTGGTTTGTTCTTAGGACTCGAAATTAATGCTGGACACTTACAAATAACATACTACGGTGCCATTGTAGTGCTATTCTTGCTAGGCTATATAGTTGTTGAAACCATAAAAGAAAAAACTTGGACCAAATTCCTTAAAGGATCAGCCGTTCTGATGGTTGCTGCTGCGTTAGCAGTCGGGGCAAACTTCTCATCCCTTTGGTTTACTTACGACTACGGAAAAGACTCCATACGCGGAAAAAGCGAACTAACACACAACCAAGCCAACCAAACCTCCGGCCTCGACAAGGACTACGCAACGGCGTGGAGTTACGGCAAAATGGAAACCTTCAACCTCTTTATCCCAAACTTGATGGGAGGAAGTTCTATGTCGGGAGTTGGTACTAGTGGAGAACTCTACAAGGCGCTAAATGCTAATTCGGTTCCCAATGCAACCCAATTGGCCGAGCAAGTTCCAGCCTACTGGGGGCCGCAGCCAATGACCTCCGGCCCGGTTTATCTTGGCGCAATTGTGGTATTTCTGTTCATTTTCGGCCTTTTTTACCTGAAAGGATCCTTACGCTGGTGGATGCTTGGAGCTACATTTCTTGCCATTATGCTCGCGTGGGGCAAAAACTTCCCCGGACTCACCGATTTCTTCCTCAACTACATTCCTGGCTACAACAAGTTCCGCACAGTAAGCATGATTCTAATAATTGCCCAATTTGTTGTTCCATTCATAGGATTTCTGGCACTCAAACCACTCTTTGAGGATAATTTCGATCGCAAAAAATTTCTGGAAGCCTTTACGTGGAGTGTGATTGTAACATCCTCCATCGCACTGTTATTCATCCTTTTCGGAGGAATGGTCTTCGATTTCAGTTCACCAATCGAAGCGCAATGGCCGCGACAAATGGCCGATGCCCTAAGGTCCGACCGCGCAGCAATGCTCAAGGCTGATGCCTTCCGTTCACTTGCCTACGTGTTGATGGCAGCAGGACTGCTTCTTGCGTTTGTCTATAAGAAAGTCAACATCAAACTATTTGTGATGGGGCTGCTGGCACTGATTCTTATGGATATGTGGACTGTAAATCACCGCTACATAAGTAGTAAGGATTTTGCCATGAAATCGCAGGTAGCCATCCCCTTTCCAAAATCGGCTGCCAATGAGCAAATATTAAAAGACACCGATCCAAACTACCGTGTTTACAACGTTTCCGTATCGCCATTCAACGATGCCTCTACATCTTACTTTCATAAGTCAATTGGAGGTTACCATGGAGCAAAAATGCGGAGATACCAAGAGCTCATCGATCGACAAATTGGAAATGGAAACATGGCGGTTCTAAACATGCTTAACACCCGATACTTTATCATTCAAGGCCAAACCGAACCAGAAGTTCGTTATAACGCCGACGCCCTTGGAAATGCGTGGTTTGTTGACAAAATACAATTGGTGGACAATGCCGATCAAGAAATTGATGCGCTAACAAGCTTTAACCCCAAAAGCCTCGCCATTGTCGACAAGCGGTTTGAGCAACAGTTAACAGTTAAGTCTTTCAACCCCGACACGACCGCAAAAATCGCACTTCTGGAGTATGCCCCAAATAAGCTGGTATATAGCTATACAACATCGGCTCCAAGAGTGGCAATTTTCTCAGAGATCTTCTACGATAAAGGATGGAATGCTACCATCGACGGAAAATCGGCACCCTACTTTAGGGCAAATTACGTACTCCGAGGAATGATGCTCCCTGAGGGAACCCATAAGGTTGAATTCCAGTTTAAGCCGGCGATGTATGAGGTTGGAAAAAATATCGATCTCGCCTCTAGTCTACTTCTAATATTGGCAGCATTGGGTGCGCTTGGGGTAGAGTTGTTTCGTTTCGTAAAAAAGGTTGAATAATATATAAGCAATGAGCACCACCGACATTCGACAAGGTCAAGCGAAGAGGAGTCTACGCTCCTCGTTCATAAGTTCAATTATTAGCATTGCTCTGGTACTATTTACCCTTGGGGTAGTAGGACTACTGGCCATGCATGCCAAGCGACTTTCCGACTTTGTAAAGGAGAACATTAGCTTCTCGGTGCTGTTAAAGGAAGATGTAAACGAGACCGATGCTGCCGTACTACTTAAAGCCTTAAATTCCTCGCAATACGTAAAAAGCACCACCTTCATATCAAAAGAAGAGGCGGCAAATATTATGCGAGAACAGTTGGGCCAAGATTTTGTGGAGTTCTTGGGTAACAATCCGCTCAGTGCCTCTCTCGAAGTAAGATTGAAGGCCGACTATGCCAACTCAGACTCAATTGTGGCCATTGAGAAAGAGATTAAAACATTTAATCAGGTTAAGGAGATAAACTACCAGAAAAATCTTATCGACTTAGTGAACGAAAATGTCCGACAAATAAGTATGACCATCTTATCTTTTAGCGCACTACTGCTCTTTCTTGCACTCGTGCTCATCAACAATACCATCCGGCTATCGGTGTATGCCCGTAGATTCCTCATCAATACCATGAAGCTGGTTGGTGCCACCTATGGCTTCATACGGAAACCATTTTTGGTAAGGAGTATTGCCCATGGTCTTTATGCTGGAATAATTGCAGATCTTTTGCTTTTGGCTCTAATTTGGTTTGGACAGGAGCAGGTAAAACAGATTCTAGAAATTACCGATATCGCCATGCTCTCAATCCTACTCGGCTCAGTCCTAATTCTTGGAATTACCATTAGCTATGTTTCAACTTTTTTTGCGGTCCAGAAATTTTTAAGGCTTAAGGCTGACGACTTATATTACTAGTTTTATAACTACTGAAAAACAGATAACTATGGCAACTAACAGCATGAAGAGTAATGAGGAAATCGACACCAAGAAGAAGTTCGACTTTGCCCTTGGGATGGAAAACTATAGGCTTATGCTCATCGGTTTTGGAATAATCGTATTGGGATTCCTTCTGATGATGGGCGGCGGAAGCGACGATCCAAAAGTATTTAACGCTGAAGAAATTTTCAGTTTTCGCAGGATTACCTTGGCGCCCATCGTTGTGCTCTTTGGATTTATCTTCGAAATCTATGCCATCATGAAAAAACCAAAAGAAAAAACAGAGTAATCGCAACAATAACAACGCCTAGTTTTATTAGGCAAATCAATATATCACAACAACTTACCATTTCATCTTTGCTCGGTTAAAGTCGTTGAAGAAGAGTTAACAAATCGCTCTTTATCCAACACAGAAAGCCTGGGTGAGATGGGTTTGCAAATTTGGGAGCAGTAGCACCAAAAAGATTAAAAATCGATTTGGTGCGGTTAAAAAACTAATAAAGATTGGAGAATTTTGGTGTGAGTGAATTGTTGAATTACGAGGGGATTCCAGTCAATAGTATTAGCGAAAATGTTGAGGAAACAGGGGCTTTCATTGCCATCGACAAGCCTTACCGATGGAGTTCAACAGATGTTGTTCGGAAGGTAAAGGTTCTCATGCGCCAATACTATGGACTAAAGAAACTAAAAGTTGGCCACTCGGGTACGCTGGACCCATTGGCTACTGGCGTTTTAATAATTTGCCTAGGACGCAAAGCCACCCGCATGGTGGATGAGTTGCAAAGCCACCGAAAAACCTACGTTACCGAGGTACAGTTTGGCGCTACCACCGCAAGTTTCGATCTTGAGAAAGAGGTTGATCAGGAATATCCTTGGGAACACATTACTAAGGAAATGGTAGAAGAAGTACTTCAAGGATTTATTGGAGAGCAAGATCAAATTCCTCCTATTTACTCGGCAAAAAGCGTTGATGGACAACGCGCCTACAACATAGCACGGCGTGGTGATGAGGTAGAACTTAAACCCTGCAAAATAACAATTTGGAACGCCCGACTCTTAAGCATCGACCTTCCTATTGCTAAAGTTGAGCTGGAGTGCAGCAAAGGTACCTACATTCGATCTTTTGGTCGCGATATTGGCGAACGACTTGGAAGTGGATCCCACTTAATTTCCCTTCGGAGAACTGCCACTGGTCCCTTTATAGCTACCAATTGCATCTCCCTTGAAAAATTTGAAGAAAACATCGCGGAGCACCGTAACAAAGGTGATTTCCCCACGTATAAAGCTCAGTGATTTTAAATAAAAAAACATACAATGAAGCTATCTCAATTTAAATACAATTTACCAATAGAGCTCATAGCCAAGCACCCTGTTGAACACCGGGACGAATCTAGGCTCATGGTTCTTAATCGTGCTACCGGTAAAATTGAGCATCGCATGTTTAAAGAGATAATTGAATATTTCGACGAAGGCGATGTAATGGTATTTAATAACACCAAGGTTTTTCCCGCACGCCTATATGGCAACAAGGAAAAAACAGGTGCCGAAATTGAAGTATTTCTTTTGAGAGAGTTAAACCGTGAACAACGACTTTGGGATGTTCTGGTTGATCCTGCCCGTAAAATACGGATTGGAAATAAACTTTACTTTGGCGAGGATGATCTACTTGTTGCCGAAGTCATTGACAACACAACCAGCCGCGGACGTACATTGCGATTTCTCTTCGATGGGGACTACGAGGAATTCAAGGCAACACTTTACAAGTTGGGAGAAACCCCACTTCCTAAGTTTATTCGCCGCAACGTAGTGCCGGAAGATCGGGAACGCTACCAAACCATTTATGCAAAGCATGAGGGTGCTGTAGCTGCTCCTACTGCTGGACTTCACTTTAGCCGTGAATTACTAAAAAGGTTGGAGATTAAAGGGGTAAATAATGCTGAAATCACACTACACGTTGGCCTTGGAAACTTCCGCACGGTGGATGTAGAAGATCTCACCAAGCATAAAATGGATAGTGAACAAATAAACATCTCGGACGAGGCGGTATCATTGGTCAATAAAGCCAAGGAAAGTCGCAAGCATGTGTGTGCCGTTGGTACAACCGTTCTGCGCACTCTCGAGACTTCGGTAACAACCGATGGCTATCTCAAACCATACGATGGCTGGACCAATAAGTTCATCTTCCCTCCTTATGAGGTTTTAGTTGCTAACCGAATGATTTCCAACTTCCACCTTTCACAATCCACTTTACTTATGATGGTTTGTGCGTTTGGTGGATTCGATAGAGTAATGGCTGCCTATGGCGAAGCAGTTAAGGAAAAATATCGTTTTGGCACCTACGGAGACGCAATGCTTATTCTCTAAAAACGAGAAAATATCTCAATAAAAAATGCCTTGGCTTAACGGCCAAGGCATTTTTTATTTTATTCAGACCACTTCTACATTATCAAAGGCATTGATAGCATCCTTTGATTATATGACTTAGCATAATTTACATAAAGAACCAGCGCAAAACCGCATATATCAACATTGAGATGAGCATGGTTACCGGAATAGTGAGAACCCATGCCGTTACAATATTACCAGCTACACCCCAGCGCACAGCCGAAAGTCGACGGGTAAGGCCAACCCCCATGATAGACCCGGTAATCGTATGAGTAGTTGAAACAGGAATACCCGCGAGCGAGGATCCGATAACGGTAATAGCACCGGCTGTCTCAGCACAAAACCCACCAACCGGTTTAAGGTCGGTAAGACCAACACCCAAAGTTTTAATTACCTTCCATCCCCCAGTAAGAGTACCCAAGGCTATGGCAGAGTAGCATGAGATAACAACCCAGTGTGGAAGATCAGCATCGGCGGGGATCATTTGTGCTCCAATAAGTAGTGCCCAAATAATGCCCATAGTTTTCTGGGCATCATTGCTCCCATGACCAAGACTAAATACCGCAGAGGAAGCCAGCTGCAACACCCGAAAATAGCCATCGACCTTGAGCGGTGTTGTGCGTTTAAAAAGGTGCATAACAATGATCATGACCAGGTATCCAAGCAGCAAACCGATGACTGGCGATAAGACAATAAACAATAACACCAAGAGAATTTTTCCACCAGAAATTGCCGCAATACCACCCGCAAGAAGACCTGGACCAATCAATCCCCCAATAAGCGAGTGCGAAACACTAATAGGCATACCAAAACGAGTACAAGCATACACCCATATTATCGCGCCAATGAGGGCCGCAATGATAAAGTAAACATTGATTAACTTAGGATCAACAATTCCCTTGCCAATTGTAGCAGCAACGCTTACCCCAAAAATAAAGTAGGCAATGAAGTTGAACGAGGCAGCCCACGCTACAGCTCCAAGTGGAGAGAGTACTTTTGTGGAGACGATGGTAGCTATAGAATTTGCAGCATCGTTCATTCCATTAAGAAAGTCGAAGAGCAAAGCAATGGCTACGCCAAAAATTACGAGATATATAATCATTACAGTTGGGTTAAGCTAGCTTAATAACGATTGCCCTCAACACGTTGGAAATCTCTTTCGCCTTATCGAATGCCCGCTCAATGTCCGTAAGTATCTCCTTCTTTTTTATCAACTCAATAGCATCGGTCTCCGTTTGGAAAATATCCATCATCCCCTTATAGTAAAGCACATCTGCTTGATGCTCAAAATCCTGAATTTCCCGACAAGCCAGGTCCAGTGCATCCATATTCTTTCGCGCATCGCGAAGCAAGCCCATGGCACTTCTCACGCGTTCTGCCGTGATTATCATTAACGAGGATAGTTCCAATAGCTGTTGACAGTGGGTTTTTGGAACGTATAGCTTAATCTTCTGGCTTACTCCATAAATTGAATCGATAACATCATCCATGGAAATGGTCAGCCCGTGTATCTCTTCACGATCAAAAGGAGTAACAAAAGTCTTATTCAGTTCGTTGGTGATTGTCTCGGTTAACTCATCCCCATCGTTCTCCAACTTCTTGATAATAGCAAAATACTGCTGGCGGTCCTCCTCTGACTCAACTGTAATCAGGTTGTGTAACTGCCTGGCAGACTCAACCATGACATCGCCAGATGCTTCGAAAAGTGGAAAAAACTTGCCATCTTTAGGCACCATCAACTGAAGAAACTTACTGAATTTCATCTTAATTAGTTTTAGTAGATATATCCTTTTAAAAAATTACATCCCAAATAGCTAAAGTCAAAAACGACAGGGTGCGAAGTTACCCGCTTTCGCATTAGCCAATGTTAAGTTATTGTTAAGGCTGTGTTGTGTAATCATGAAGTATGATAAAATGCAATAAATTGTGCATAAACATAATACTGTTCCGAAACACTCTTATTTGGACCTTAGTGAGTAAAACACGTGCAAGGTAATGTAAGAAAACATTTGCTGCACGTGGATGGATACCAATCCAAAGACCTCTTTCCCTACCGTTCCTATATCGCAAGGTACTACCCGAGCCATTCCACTGTGAATCGATCTAGTTGTCAAAACATCCCTGACAGAACTATTTCGTGAGTGTTTATATCCAAAAACCATTTACACAAATGCAATAATGTTGTAACTTGTATTGTTCCTAAATGAAAAAATATGGCAAAGACAACGAATCACAAAGGAACCATCGGAGTTTTGACAGGTGGTGGTGATGTCCCCGGATTAAATCCAGCCATCCGCGCAGTTACCATTCGTGCGCTTCGCGAAGGCTATAAGGTTATGGGTATTCGAAAAGGATGGGAAGGCTTGATCAGTATCAATCGCGACCTTAAACCATCAGAACAAACGGATATCGTAGAACTTACCGAATCGCTGGTGAACAAGTTGGCCCGAACAGGAGGAACATTCCTGCATACTTCGCGCACACGACCCGACAAGGTAAAGAAAGACAATGTCCCCGAATTTTTACGGAGTAAATACAGCGATACCTTAAACGACCTAACGCCAGAAGTAATAGCCAACCTTAGTTTTATGGGAATTGATTACCTAATTCCTATTGGAGGTGACGATACCCTATCATATGGTGTGCACATGCACAAAAAAGGAGTACCAGTTATTGCCATACCCAAAACTATGGATAACGATGTACCTGGAACCGATTACTGCATTGGGTTTGGCACCTGTATCTCCAGAACTATTGAACTAGTGCACGAACTGCGCACTTCCGCCGGCTCGCACGAGCGATTTTTGGTAATTGAAGTTTTCGGACGTTACGCTGGCTATACAGCGCTGCTTCCGACAATGGCCGGTGCGGCAAACCGTTGCGTAATCCCGGAATTTGGCTTCGACATTGAACACCTAACCAAATTAATGGTGGAAGATAGAAATTCGAATCCAAGCCGTTACTCTGTAGTACTCGTTTCCGAAGGTGCTTCGTTTAAAAATGGAGATATGATGTTTGAGGGTGGAGAAGCTGATGCATACGGACATAAAAAGTTGGGCGGTATTGGCGACATGGTCTCTGAACAGTTGAAAACGCTCTCGGGAAAATATAACAAGGGCCGTAAAGTAGACATCATCAACCAGCGTTTGGGTTACCTTGTCCGGTCAGGAGCGCCCGATGCACTCGATAGTATTGTGCCGATGGCATTTGGAAATCTGGCGCTGGACTTAATCATTAAAGGAACATTCGGCAGGTTGATATTTCGGTGATATTGTGCCACTTGTTTCGGTGATGTTGTGCCACAAAAAAAGGGATGATTTCGTGACCAAATTTATGAATTAATTTGAGCTTTTTTCATCTTGTTTTTTCGCATTGACTCACCGGTTAATTCAATGCGGTGTGACGAGTGAACCATGCGGTCTAGAATTGCATCGGCAATGGTTCCTTCGCCAATTGTTTCATGCCAGTTTTTTACCGGTATCTGTGCGGCAATGATAATAGAAGTCTTGTCATACTTCTGTTCAACGATATCCATTAGGGCATTTCTTGCCGGATCGT